>CAYPYM010000001.1:0-3466 GCA_964414435.1 uncultured Ignavibacteriales bacterium
GCTCCCCTCCGACGGCGGTGATATCCAGCGCCACATTATCCGTCTGCACGTCGGTTCGGGCGGCGGTAACAGCTACCACTTGCTGGACCAGTGTGGCGGAGGAGATCCCGCCGAACTTGAGCCGGTACTGCCGGAGGCCGCGATCGGCCGCGGGCTCTTCGACCTGGGGGGACCGCGCCGATAAGCGCCCGACGACATGGTGCTGTCTCGACAACGGCCCCGGATTAACTCTCCGGGGCCGTCACCTGCCGGGCATCGTCGCTTCGTCGATGCCCGATACAACTGGAGGCAATATGAAAATCCTGCTGATATACCCGGATATCGACCCGCTGTCGATCGTCCCCGACACGCTGATCAACATCGAACCGCTCGGGCTCGAGTATCTGGCCGGAGAACTGCCCGACCACGAGGTGTCTATCCTCGATATGAAATGCGTGAAACGCTGGCGACAGGCGATCCGACGGTTCGCCCCCGACGTTGTCGGAATCACCGGTACCGTCATCCACACCCCCCGCATCCTCGAGGTCCTCGGCTACGTGAAGCAGGTTGTCCCGAACGCGATAACGATCGTCGGCGGGCCGCAGGCCACCCTCGTCCCGGGTGATTTCCTGTCAGCCGCCGTCGACATCGTCTTGACGGGACACGATTCCAGGGTATTCCGACGTCTGATCGAAGCGCTCGAGCGACGTCGCAATGTCAGTGACGTCCCCGGCCTGCTCCTGCGCGCTCACGACAAATGGACCGCCACCGGCGCGGTTGACCCTCCCCGTGATCTCAATTTCCTTCCGATGCCCCGACGTGATCTGACCGCCCGCCACCGCGGGAAATACCACCATCTGTTCTGGCAGCCGACCGCTCTCATGGTGACCTCGATCGGCTGTCCGCACGCGTGCAGCTTCTGCCCCTGTCCGGTGCTTACCGGAAGGCGCGTGCTGCGCCGCTCACCCGAACTGGTCGTCCGCGAGATGACCGCGATTAAGGAACCGTATGTCTACATCGGCGACGACAACCTGTTCTTCGATTACCGTCACGCGTCGAAAATCGCGTCATTGATCAAAGAAACCGGACTGAAGAAGCAGTTCTACGTGCTGAGCCGGGTGGATGATATCGTGAAGCACCCCGATCTGGTCGAGCGCTGGGCGTCGATCGGTCTGAAAAAGGTCTTCATGGGGCTCGAGTCGCCCGACGACTCGGAGATCAAGGCGCTGAACAAGAAGGGCACGGTGTCGGAGAACAGCCGCGCGATCGAGATCCTCCATGCCAATGGTGTCGATCCGCTGGGCGCCTTCATTATCAATCCCGAATATGAGCGAGCTGATTTCGACCGCGTGCTCGAATACATGGACCGCATGAAGATCTTCTATTTCGAGTTCACCGTCCTGACCCCGTTCCCCGGGACGCCGTACTATGACGAGGTGCAAGACAAGATCATGTCGCAGGACCGACGCCTCTTCGACCTCGCTCACAGTCTCTTCCCGACCCGGCTGCCGCGCGACGAGTTCTACCGCGAGTACAGCCGGCTTCATCGGCGCGCCGCCTCACCGCTGCGGGCCCTGCGGATCCGGCCGGTGGTGTCACCGTTCCGGCGGATGGCGTACGTGCGGCAGCTCCCCCGCCTGGCCGGGCTGTTCATGTCATCGCGACGGGCCTATCGGGGATTGCCGGACCTCGAGCGACCGCGCCTCAGTCCGAGATGACTCGCAGTCGCCAGATTTCACGATGCGAACCGTGGAAAAACGGCTTGATCGCGAGGTGACCGGTGCGCCCGATCGTGTGTTCCAGATAGTCAAGTTCGCGCAGTTTTGCAGTCAGGTCGGGATCGGGCGGGAGCTTGAAGCCGGACTGTCGCGCCAGCAGCACCCCCTTCACCTGCACCGCCAGTTCGGTGTGCAGTTGCAGATAGCAGAGCATGTCCGCCACCACGACCGGGTCGAACCGCGCCGTGAGTGATTCGAGATACCTCCCGATCCGGCTGTCCCCCATACTCCCCGAGGAGAGGCTTTCCCACAGTTCCATGTCCGAATCGAATCCCTCGCCGAGCCAGTGCCGCGTCGCCTTTTCGCTGCGTTCGAACACGAACACCATGAGCAGCGGGAAACAGACCACGAGCACGGCGGTCATGATGACCGGCGGCAGGAGAAAGTGATTGAAAGCCGAATGAATGCCGATCGCGAGCAGCAGACCGGGGATAAACGCCGCAACACTCTTGCCCGAACTGCGTTCGAAGAGATACTTCGAGATGATGGCAAAGATGGCGGTCGAGCCGCCGTGCATGGCGGCCGTACCGAAGCCCCGCAGCACCCACACCAGCGGGCTGACACCCGAGAGCTGCTGCAGATAGTACACATTCTCCATCATGGCGAAACCGGCCCCGACCGCAAAACCGGTAATCGCGGCGTCGACGATGAACCCGACCCGCCGGGTACGGATCAGGAATACCACCCACGCTCCCTTAAAGACCTCTTCCAGAATCGGAGCGACATAGCGTGAGTAGGTAGGGAAACTGAGACCGAGACGCTCGATCAGGAGGCTGTTGGCGAAAAGACTGACCAGCGCCAGCCCGGCTCCGATCAGGATAGTCGACAGCACGGTGCGTATCGACACCAATTTGAAACTGTCGAGAAAGCGAAGCGCTCCCAGGAAGGCCGCAATAGGCAGGAGGCTGACGCATATGTCGAACAGGGTGCTCACAGTACCTGTAGCGAAGCCATGAATTCGTCGGTGCGCGCCTGGTTCTTTTCATAGGCCGTCGCATAGCCGACCGAGAAGGTCATGCGCAGATGCGACAGCAGCGTCAGCCGGAAATCCACCTGCGCTCCGATATTGCCGACCGTCGTCCGCTCGGCATCGCTGTCGATATTCGTGACGATCCCGCTGCTGAACAGCGCCATCCGCGCCCAGCTCACGTAGAGCGACGGGATACCGAGCCGACGGAAGCGAAGCGGCGGCAGACTCCAGTCGACCATACTTCGCACGAAGTTCACCCCGGCAATGGCGTTGAGCTCGGTTCCGGGGAAGCTGTAGTAACTGCGGTACCGCTGAATCGTGCCGTGATCGACCCAGTTATTGCCGAACCCGCCGAAGTAGAAATTGGCCAGCGGTTCGATCCGCTTGTTCGGTGAATACCCCCCCGCGTTGCGCAACCACACCGAGGAATGTCCCAGCGGCAGCGGCACGCCGATATCGAACGTGCTGTAAACGCGGGAGAACAGCTTCCGGTTGACGTACCGGTTGGCGCTGCTGAAACGCCACGCGAACCCCTTCTCATAGTCGACCGCGCCGAGTGAGGCCCGCCGGTTGGCATAGCCGACCGACCCGCCGAACGAAAGAAAATGATCGTAGGAGGTCGTGATATTCTGGTATTCCGGGAGGCGGCGGAGATTCCCGTAGTACGTCGCGTTGATACTGTACTGCGCCGATTTTGGCCCGTCGCTCAGCAACGTTCGGTCGTAGGTCAGGCCGCCCG
>CAYPYM010000001.1:3476-14551 GCA_964414435.1 uncultured Ignavibacteriales bacterium
GAATAACCCCGTCGACTCGTCTTGGTCGGGCCGAAGAGATCGTAGAAGTCGGCGTCGTTGTACTTGACCGACGCTTTCCAGTGATACCGGTGGTAGTTCAGCTCGACATGCCCCCGTTCATCCTCGGGCACCAACCCCTGCGGTGTGTATGAAGCCGTCAGGTCGATCCGGTGCTGGTTGATCGGGTCCTGCAGATCCATATGGAGTCCCCACGCCACAAAGTCGCCGTATCCCTCGACAACCGGATACAGATCGGTCGGTCGGATGTGCTTGTAGCCGGTGTACGGTCCTTCGTATGTCTTGAGCGAATCGATCGGGATGTCCCCCGGTCGACCGGCCAGCCAGGTCGTGACTATCGGGTGCTGCTCAACGATCTGCTGGCCGAGAAAGTCGATCGCGGCGACATCGGTGACCTCGCGATTGGGAATCATCACCGGGACAAAGCCGCGGGCGGTGTATTCGAACACGATGAGGGAATCGTCCGATACGACGATCGGATTGAAGAACCCCGTTTCGCAGTTGCTCCCCCCTTCCATCTCATCGGTGGCGAGATTGTAGCGGAAGATATTCGACACGCCGCTGTAATATGAGGTGCCTATCAAATACCGGCCGTCGGGTGTCCAGGTGAAATTGGATGGAATGCTGTTCTGGAAATCGAACAGCTCGTGCATGGTCGTGTCGCCGTGGAGGAGACTGTAGATGTCGAACATCATGAGCCGCTGTCGCCCGCTGATATCGGATACCCCGGCGGTCAGGTGGCGGCCGTCGGACGAGATCCCCAGGCCGTAAATATTCCGCCCGTACGGCAGTGACCAGATCTGGTTCCACTCGGTGTAGGGCGGCGGCATCCGCACGAGCGTCGTGATCCCGTTGAAATGGCGCACCCCCCAGAGGGTGCTGTCGGCATTGTTGAACGCCAGGTCGCCCACGCGGTCGTCTTTCATGAGCGTGTGTGATTTGTGGGTGTCGAGATCAAACGCCCGCAGGTCCCGCCACTGGTTGTTGTCGGTGGTATAGAACAGGGTCCTTGAGGTTGAGTCATACGCCATGGAGGTGACAAAATACAACGCGGGGCCCTTGATCTCCTGCAACCGTTCGATCTCGCCGGTCTTCATATCGATCGCCACGAGCGCCGCGACCTGTCCGGGGTAATTGACGGCCGTGTATATCTTGCCCCGCGCGCCGTCGTAGGCGCCGCGCGCCACCGAGCCGGGCGCCTCATTCGAAATGAGGCGGGTCGGTGTGATCGGGTACTGCCGAATCAGGTCGAGATTGCCCTGCTGAAACGTGTCCTCCCAGGCGATCCAGCGCTGCCACTCGTCATCGAGCGAAACACCGTACACCTTCTTGAACTGAGCCGCGTAGTACGCCCGGCTCCCCGGCGTGCGCGACACCCATGCAATCAGCTTCTCCGGACCGTACTGCAGGGCGAGGTAGCTCATGAACCGGGTGCCGTAGAGATACGAATTGGTGCCAACCTGGAAATCGGCCGCCGTTCCCTCGGATTCGAGACCGACCGGATCGTAAAGGCGGGCGCTGTCGCGCACCGCGGTGCGAAAGACCATCTCGTCGTACGAACTCAACGCCCGCCCCAGCCCGCCCGCCATCCACGTCTCAAGGAACACCGCGATTCCCTCCTGATACCAGCGCGGCGCCGACCGGCGCGGGCCGGTGAGATAACTATAGAGAATCGTCTCGGGGTGATCGCTCGACTCGCGCACTTTCCCGAAGAGAATCGTTCGGAAGAAGTCGTCCTCAGCGGTCGCTTTGTCATTCGCCACGATATGGACCATCTCGTGGTTGAACGTGGCATTCATACGCTCGTTGGCGGGGGTGGTTTCGAACGCATACGACGGCGGGGCGATGGCGAGTGAGATACCGTTGATCGGAGCGGTGCTCGCGCCGGCGTTGTTGTAGTCGGTACCGTCGTGCATCACGACCGTGATTCGCTGGCTCGGCTTCCACCCGAACAGCCGCTCGTGGAAGCGCAGCGAATTCTCCACGCAGCGGGCCACATGCGGGACGAGATATGCCTGTACCTTGCCGTAATACACCAGGCGGAGGTCAGGCGTCTCGTATGAATAGTACTGGGATTGGGCGTTGGCGGCGGTCAGGCCGATTACGGCGAGGACGAGAACCACGGTGCGCAGCGATACTGTCATATTCCCTCTTGCATCAGATGTTCCCGACAGCGACGAAGCAATCGGGAACGGGCCGCGCGGTTCGGATAGCCGGACGGCTCAGCCCGGGCGCTGAGCCTGATCTACCCGGACTCGCCTTACGATGTAATCAACGAATGCCGCCACCGGCGCCCGATCGGCGCCGGTGGCGACTTGCTGGGTTTGGTGGACTTCCACCCCCCTCGGCTGCTCTGTCCCGGTGTCCGTGCGAAGGGCAGGCAGTTGGACGGCTACCGGCCGAACTCGCTCTCGATCCGCTGACGGAAGTGTTCGCTGGCCAGCGCCTGGCGGAAATTGTCGTTGGCGACCGCGTCGGTCATATCCTTGCTGGCGATCAACTGACGGAAGTTCTCGTCGGCCAGCGCCGCACTTAACTTGCTGCTCGTCAGGACCTGCCGGAAGTTGTCGTCGGCCATCCACTGACGGAAGTGATCCTCGGCCAGCCACTGCCGCATGTCGTCGCGGGCGATCGACTGGCGGAAATTCTCGTCGGCCAGCGCCTGGCGGAACTGATCCTTGACGATCGCCTGACGGAAATGATCATCGGCCAGCCACTGACGGAAGTTTTCATCAGCGAGTGCCTTGCTGACCGCCGGATCGGCGATCATGGCGCGGAAATTTTCGTCGGCCAGCGCTTTGCTGATCGCCGGATCGGAGACCATGGCGCGGAAGTTCTCATCCGAAAGAGCCGATGCCAGCGCCGGATTGGACGTCACCTGACGATAGAGAACCTGCGGCTCATCGGAGATCACCTTGGAGCCGGCGATCTGCGCGCGGAAATTCTCGTCCGCAAGGGCCTTGCTCAGCGTCGGGTTCGACAGCGCCTGCCGAAGATTATCATCAGCCAGCACAGCGCTCAGGGCGGGGCTGTTGATCGCCTGACGGTAGGTATCGCCGGCCATGACCCGTGCCAGATCTTTGCTGACGAGAGCGGCGCGGTACTGCTCATCGGCCAGGGCGGCGCTCAATTTCGGGTTCTCCAGGACCTGACGGAAATTCTCGTCGGCCAGCGCCTGGCGGAACTGATCCTTGACGATCGCCTGACGCAGGTTTTCGTTGCCGAGCGCCGAGGAAATAGCCGGGTCGGTCATGCTCTGACGGAAGAAATCCTCGGTCAGCGCCTGGCGGAAATGCTCGTCGGCGATAGCCTGGCGGAAGTTCTCATCCTGAAGCAGTTTCACGATCCGATCGTTCTGCAGCAAGGCCTGCATCTCCGGGTTGTCCAACTGGACATCCTGGTCATTCATCTGCTCGGCGTGGTACTTGTTCGCGGCGCCGATGGTGCCCGCAACGTTGTCAACCGAGGGCGGGAAGCCGGCAAAGAAGAAGACCGCCACGATGGCGAAGGCGGCGATGGCGCTGCCCCAGATAATGCCCTTCTTTCTGCCCGAACCGGATTTGTTTACGGTGTGTCCCATGACAGTCACTCCTCCATGGAAATTGGTGAGATTGTTATCGTTTTCTTGAAATCATTGATCTATTTACTCCAATTATCCGCCAGGACGGAAAAGGTTGGAGATTTTCTGACAATTTTAGCCGTGAGAGCTCAGGGCCGCGGCGCGGCCGTTGAGATCGTGACCGGCTCCAGGACGGTTCCGTCGGATTGCACCTTGAGTGTCACCTCCGACGCAGCCGCGCGCTTCTCCGTAAACGTTACCACCGCAGGGCCTTCGCCCGAAAGCGAAAGCCGGACCTCGCCGGCCGTGCCCACCGCCGGGACAATCGGCTCGGCGCCGGTAATCGACCGGAGATGGAGTCGCGACAAATCATAATAGAGTGTGGCCGCAAGCGGCGCGGCGCCCTTCAGGTCGACCACGACCTCGACGGCGTCGGCCCGACGGCCGATCGAAGCCTCGCCCGACACGCCCTGCTCATTGAAAATATGCCGTTCGACCGTCGAAGGCGCCTGCCGGCGGGAGAGCGTACCCGAAACCTGGTCGGGCGAAACGAAACGGTCGATCGCGCTGAAATTGACCACGAGGACCACAGCGAGCGCCACGCCCGCGAAACCGATGGCAGCGGCCCGCGTGGGAAACGCTCCGGTATGCCGGCCGCCGCCCATGGCTTTCAGGAAGCGGGCGAAACGGCTCACCGGCGACTCCTTCGGTTGCCGCACCCTGATCTGCTGCATGATCGATTCCCGCATGCGGCGGGGCGGGTCGAGGTGACGGACGTCGGAAAGCAGCCCGCTCACCCGAAGCATTTCGTGGTACTCGTTGCGGGCTTCCCGGTTGCCTGCCAGGTACTCGTCCAGTCGCCGTCGTTCCGACTCGGTCAGGCCGCTGTCGATCGCAGCCGACACCAGTTCAACGTATTCATGCTCATTCATTTGCCAGGATTCCTCTCTTGAGCAGGAGCTTCGAAAGCGATCGCCGCGCCTCGAAGAGACGGGACTTGACGGTTGGTTCGGGGAGATCGAGAACGTAACTCAGTTCCCGGTAAGAGAGTTCGGCAAAATGCCGCAGAACCAGGATGACCCGGGCCGGCGTGTTCAGATCCATCATCGAATCCTCAAGCTGTTCCGCCAGTTCGGTCTGTTCGTAGTTCTCGGCCGGTCCGCCGGTGGTGGTCGCCAGCCGCTCATCCAGTTCCACGTGTCTGTCCCGCTTCTGTACCATCTTCATCGCTTCGTTCACTGCAATTCGGTAAAGCCAGCTGAAGAACTTGTGCTCCGGTCGGTATTGGCTCAGGCTTTCGTAGGCCTTGAGGAAGGTCGATTGCGTCACATCGCAGGCGTCGTCGTAATCGCGTACGATCGAACGGGCGCTATTGAAAATCGTCCGCTCGTAGCGCGCGACCAGTTCCTCAAAAGCCCGGAGATCCCCGGCCAGGCACCGTTCCGCCAGCCGTTGGTCCGTGTCATTTGACATAACTATCGTCCTGCGTGGATAAAGTTGGTCAATTTTTTGATCGCGCCCGGATTTTCGCCGGCCGCGCGATCGCCCTCGCAGCCAATTACTCGATCGGTATCAGCTGGTCGAGTCGCGAGAGTCGAAATACATTCCTTACCATCTGGTTGGCATTGGTGAGCCGCAGGGTTTTCCCCAGGCCGGTCAGTCGCATGTGAGCGGCGATGAACAGCCCGAGCCCGGCGCTGGAGATATAGCTGAGGTCGCTCAGGTCGACAATGACCGAGTCGTTGCACCGATCAAGTTCGGCCCGGGCTTTGTCCACCTGGGCGGCATCGAGTCGCCCCGCGAAAAACAGGCGGCCGTCATCGCCGACATTGATATCAAGCACGTGGGTGCTCCAGAATTTTCACCATCACGACCGTGCTGGTGCGGTTATCATACCGATATTCGATTTTGTCCATGATCTGCTGAACGAGAAAAATCCCCCGCCCCCCGACCGAGCGGCTATCGAGCCGTTCCTGGATATCCGGCATCTCCGCGGTCGGATCAAACGACTCGACATCATAGTCGGTCACGCGAACCACGACATGGTCCGGACAGCGCTCCAGACCGACCGCGATATCGCGCGTACCTTCAGTGTTGTACTTCACCATGTTGGTGAAAATCTCCTCGATCGCCAGCCCGACATCGAAAATGGCCTGTTCGTCCAAACCGTGCTCGGCCGCGAACTCGTTGATAAAATCGGCGATCGTTTCGAGTGATCCGATACTGCGACGAAAGGTCTTTTCCATGCTTCCGGTCTGCGTATGCGTGCGTCGTGATTCGACGGCGTTACTACCGTCAGAAGTACGATGCTCGCCCGCAATTAAATGGACTTTTTTGGTACCATTTGGCGGGACAATGTCAGACAGATCGCCTTCCGGCGCCCGGAGCCGACGGCTAATAAATTGCGGAACAATGCGTTGCGCAGCCGGACCGCACGACTCGCGGGAACTATTGCTTCTGCGCTTCCGACAACCGCCTTACCTGCGCCTCCAGCTGCCGCACCCGTTCTTCGAGCGACCGGGTGCTTCCGGACGACGAAGGCGACGGCGGTAAAACCGGGGCCACACTGACTCCCGATTCCATCTCATCGGCGCGGCCGTCGCTCGCGACGGCGGAACTCACGACCGGTCCGTACGAGTTGGCCACGAACAGCAGCGTCAGAGTTTTGTCCCACGCGGAGGGGCTGCCGGACCCGAACTGCGTATCACGGGCCAGGAAGTAGATAGTTGTATCGCCGGCTGCGACCGGAAATACGCGCTGAGTACTGATCGGGGCGTCGTATACGCCACTGGGAAGTGAATCGGGCAAACGCCAGTTCCTGTCCTGATCGGACGGCAAGCCGGCCGAACTCAGGGAGAGTCCAAAATCAACGCTCGTCATGAACGGAAAAGTGTAGGTAACGCGCCCCTGGCATGATCCCGTCGCCACAACATAACCGGCCGTCGGGCAACTGATCGTCTGCGCCAGGAGTACGGTCAGGACCGTGTCGATTGACGTACCCTGAGAGCCCTCCACCGCCTGGGCGACACCGACCGGCGTACCGCCGGTTGGAGCCTGCCATGTTCCAATCCCGGTAGCGGAACTGGTCAGCACGTATCCGGCCGCGGCCCCCTGGGGTAATTTGATTCCGGTGCGATTAAAGTATGATGTCGCGCCGTTGAACGCATTGTAGACGTACACCCCCGAACCGAGCAGCGTAGTGCGGCCGGAGCCGACACTGTCCTGCACGACCATTCTGCCGCCACCGGCACCGGCGTGCAGTGTGACGTAGGTCGTGTCGGATTGGAGGTCCGCAACGTTGCCCATGCTCAAACCTGGTCCGTCGCTATCGAGCGTGAACTCGACCCAGCTCGTGTCCGATGCCACCGAGCCGGCATAGGGGCTTCTCTCGAGTATGAGCCGGGTGCCGCCGCTGTCGGCACTGGCTCCGACCCCGCCGCCGCTGCCGTCACGCCCGGGCACGAACAGGTCGCCCGGCCGGGTATAAATGTCGCCGCTGACGCGGCCGGACACTCCGGCATATGGGGACGATCCGACTCTTGTCACCGGATCGAACAGTTCGCCGTTAAAAGTGATCTCAAGCCAGTAGGGCGACCCGGCGAGGGAGGCGCCACCGGCTTTCTTGGCCGTGTCCTCATACGGGTCGGGATAGGCCAGATAGGCCTTGGCGTAGCTGGCGGTCGCGGCCGCCCTGGCGCCCGATTCAACAGCCAGCGTGACGACCGCCGTGGTGGCGCAGCAGCCGATCAGTTGCGCCTTGGTGGAATCGAGATAATAGCAGTACTCCAGCGAGTATGTGCCGGGCGCCAGTGGACTACCGGCACTGTCGGTTACCACCGCTTGCCAGCTCGTCCGGCGGCCGCTGTCGCAATTGAAATTCCAGACAGTGGCCTGGGCACTGGCCAGCACCGGGGCCAGGACGAGCAACAAGCTCAGAAGGATGGTACGGGGATGGGGATGGTGCATGACACGTCTCCTCAACCTTAGGGTTGTGTCCTAAGAGATTATTGTATCGAACAGGCCGGCATGGGACGGCCCTGCCGCATTCAAATCGTGTCACGCAAGCAGTAGGCGACGGACGGGCATGTTCCCGCCAAACGGGGCTCGGGTCCGACAGAGAACCGACAATTTGAAATTATGAAAAGCACGACCCCTGCGCAGTCGAACTGCTGTTGCGGATCCCGCCGGCCGCGGAACATGGCCGGGATTGAGAAGGAAAGCCCCTACGAGGAATAAGCTACGTCGCCTTCGTAGACCTGTCAAGTCGTTTCTAGCTGAGGCGGACCGCCGCACCGACAGCGATTGTTTCCTTGCGGTGAATTGCTGGACAGTCGTATTTTATTATAGCGGCTGCCATCCGGGACGACTCGAATTCTGACAGGGGAATCGATGGACAACTTACCTCACGACGACGATCGAACGCTCTCCTTCGCCGTGCTCGCCAAAGGCACCACGATCGGTTCGTACCGAATCGAGCGACGGCTTGGGGTCGGTGGCATGGGTGAGGTCTATCTCGCACGGGATGAACGACTCGACCGTCTCGTCGCGCTCAAGTTCCTCAGTCAGCGTCTCGCCGGCGACCCGAACAACCGCCGGCGGTTTATCCGCGAGGCCCGCGCCATGGCGGCCCTCAGCCACCCCAACATCGTTCACATTTACGAGGTTTCCGAGACCAACGGCCGGCCCTTTTATGCGATGGAGTATATCGACGGCCCGACGTTGGCGGAAAAGCTTCGCGATGGTCCGCTCCCGCCCGATCAGGCTATCGACATCGGTTTCCAGATCGCCGCCGGACTGTGCGAAATTCACGAGGCAGGCATCATCCATCGCGACCTCAAACCCTCAAACATCCTCCTCGACCATCGCAACCGCCCCCTCATCTCGGACTTCGGATTGGCGTCCGTATCCGGGGAGGCCTCGCTCACCCGTTCCGGCGCCCTCCTCGGCACGGTGGGTTACATGTCCCCCGAACAGACAATCGGCTCCGATCTCGATTTCAGGAGCGACATATTTACGTTCGGCATCGTGCTCTACGAGATGGTCTCCGGTACCCATCCGTTCCGAAAGGACAATGACGGCGCCACATTCAAGGCGCTCGTGAATGATGATCCGCCTCCTCTAGCGGATCGGCCGGCCGACATTCCCGAAGCACTCATCGATGTCATCCAGGTCGCCCTGGCGAAGGATCCCGTACGGCGCCACGCAACCACCTATGATCTCTTCACGGACCTGCAAACGCTCCACGCCGCCCTGAAGAGCTCCGGAACCGGCAGCAGCCTGACCCTCGCGCTGGGCCGTCGCCGTCGACGCCTCGTACGCGTTTTGTTGGCCCTGACGACCGTGGCGGTCCTCATCTCGCTATTCCTGATATTCACCCGGGACTGGTCGCCGGAAACACCGACGGTACCGACACAAAAACGGCTGACCTTCTTCAACGACGCCTACTACGGCTCGCTTTCACCTGACGGCAAGCAATTCGCCTATGTCAAAGTCCGCCAGGCTTCCGACTCGTCGGTATGGGTGCGGAACATCGCTGCGGAACAGGCCATTCGCGTTTTTCGTTGTGAGCGGGCGTACGACCTGAACTGGTCGCCGAATGGCAGCGAGTTGCTCTTTGCCGGTGCCCAGAACGAGCGTGAGGGCATCTATCTCCTGCCGGCCCTGGGCGGCGAGGCTCGTTATTACAACTATACTCTGCCCGATCGACCATCCGTAACCTGGGCGCCCGACGGTACCCGATTCGCCGCGAACATGCCGGAGACCACGCCGAAAACGATCCGCATCTTTGACAAGAAGTCGGGCGACTTCACCGAGGTTACCGTCGATGGTCCGTTCGAACAGGTGCGCTTCGTGGAATGGTCGCCGGATGGCTGGCGGTTCGCCTTCACCACCATCGCTCCCAACGGCCTGTGGACCTGCCGGGCCGACGGTACCGATGCCGTTGAACTGGTCCCGGGGATTCTCTCCCCGCCCTGCTGGGCGCCGGACAGTCGAGCGGTGTATTATGTCCAATGGGCCGGCACCTCCCAGGAACTGCGGAAGATCGGGGTGAATCCGGGCAGCGGCGAACCGGTGGGCGAACCGGAGGTCCTCGCATCGGGCCTGCGTCTCGCCGGAGCGACGGAACTCACCGTCAGCGCCGACGGCCGCTCGCTCGCCTACACGACTGAACAGCGCTGGGTTGACTTGCATTGGATCAAACGAAGCAGCAACGAACGGAATGCGCCGACCCAATCCGTTAAACTGTCGGAACTGGCCACGCGGCTCTCCTGGCCCGCCTTCTCACCCGATGGCCGCAGTCTCGCCTACCAGGCGCTCCTCGGCAACGGTGAAGCTCATCTCTTTATCATCGATCTCGACACGAAGGACCGCCGCCGGATCACGTACGACAATCTCATCAACTTCGCCCCGGCCTGGTCGCCCGATGGAAAACAGCTCGCCTTCGGGCGGGCGGTCCAGCGCGGAGACAATTACAAGGTGTCGAAAGTCAACCTCCGGACCGGGAAGGTAACGGTTTTCGACAGTTCGCTCATCAGCGAGGAGGAACTGGCGATCATCTGGGCGCCGGGGAAAAAGATCCTGTACGAAAACCGTGGAGATCGAAGTTTCTCGCTGATCGATCCGGCAACGGGCGAAGAGCAGGTGCCGTTCGTGTTCGATAGCGGAGCCGTCCTGACTGCCCCGGCTTACTCGAATTCGGGTGAGTATCTCGCCTTCCGATGCAATTTCTTCGCGCCCGACTCTTCGGGTGCCGAGGACGACAGTTCGGGAATCTGGCTGTATCGCCTCGGGACGAAATCCCCTCGCCCGCTGAAGGCCGTCGACGGCATTCCGATCGGATGGTCGGAGGACGACCATCAGGTTTACTTGCTGAACGAGCGGACAATCCTCGCGGTGGATACGAACGGGACGGCGGTCGATACGGTGCTGGTGCTCCCGATCGAATTCCCCTGGCGACGTATATCGATGACCCCCGACGCTCTCAACTTCGCCTGCCTCGAGTGGCGGGCCCTCAGCGACATCTGGATGGTACAGGACTTCGACCGCTGATCGCGTCGTATGTCCCCGCCTTCACGCACAAAAGAGCCGGGCCGCCCGTCAACGGGGACAGACCCGGCCCTACCGTTGCGCAGGGTCGACTGCTACTTCAGTAGCAGCATCTTTTTGGTTTCAACCGTCTCGTCGGTCTCCACCCGGTAAAAGTAAGCGCCCGATGCGACCTCCCGGCCGGCATCGTCGGTGCCATCCCACTCAAAACAGTGACTGCCTGAATCAAGGTACGTATCGCCCAGCGATCGCACCCGACGGCCAAGCAGGTTGAACACCTCAACGACGACATGCGACGCCGCCGGAAGATCGAACCGGATTTCGGTGCTCGGATTGAACGGGTTGGGGTAGTTCTGGTAGAGCCTGAATGTGGCCGGCAGGTTGTCGTGCGGTCCTGTTGATGTGGTCACCAGTTCCACCCGATCACCGTGACCGGTCCATATAATTGTAT
>CAYPYM010000001.1:14561-29545 GCA_964414435.1 uncultured Ignavibacteriales bacterium
GAAGTCCGTCGCCGGCAGGATCACCCGCCTCCCCGCCGTAGACCGGCGTGAGCTTCAGCCGGCGGCCGTCGTAGGTCCCGGATCCGCAGGCCTTTCCGGAAGCGGTCTGAAACTCCACCAGTGCTCCCGGGCGCACCGGTTCATCGTCGAGCCTGAGATCAGACCCGTAGACACTCATCCAGTACGGCGACAGAGCCGACGGGACCGATCTGCCGAGCTTCGCAACCGGCCTACCGCTCGGCCCGAAACCGGGATAAACGAGGACCGTGTCACAGGCGCTCCTGATCCAGTAGCCAAAACCCGGCCTGGTCACATTGAGCGTATTATACAGATCCATACTTGGCACCCAGACCTGCCCGCCCTCGTCGAATCCGAGAACCGTCTGCGTGCATCCGAGGATCGATACCAGCGCCTGGTCCACCGGCAACGGATCGTCATGCCAGCAGCTCACCAGATTCCACCCCGCTCGTATCGGCAGCTGCTCCCAGCTGTGGAGTGGCGGCCCGCACAGCTCGATTGTCGCCGGACAGTTCATCCGAAACCAGTACCCGTGACGATAATCGACCGTATCCAGCGTCGAAAACTCGGCCAGGTCCGGATCGTACCCGACCCCGCCCTCATCGTACAGGCTCAGGACAACGTCGACACATCCCCCGAGTCCGGCCACCATCGACTCGGTCGGCGCGGTGAACCCGGCATTCCATGACACCAGGTTCCATCCGGAACGCAGGGTCAAGGTCCGGCAGACTTCGGTGATGAAGTCACAGACGGCTGAGATGTCACCGTGCGCCGTCCAGACCACGTCTGGAGTGACCATCGCCTCAACATCGTTGATCCAGAATGTCAGGACATCACCCGGCTCCGCGCCCTCGTCCCGGGTCGTGTACGGATCGTCACGGTATACATTGAGATAGCCGTACCCGCCGAGAGCGTTGACAGTCGCTTCACCGCAGAGCACGCTGTCGGGATCGGTCACCCTGATGATGTCTCCGGGACTCATCGGCGCACCGTCGACAAGCGGCGCCTCGCACCAGAAACCGACCCACTCGTTGGTGGGGATCACGCCGACCGGAAGAATCACCACCTGTAAACTGCATGCGACCACGCCGCAGTCGTTCTCCGCCGTCACGACAACCTCATAGGACGCCGGCCCATCGAGTTCCAGGCACAATTGATCGGCCGTCCAGGTTGCGGCCAGTCCGGGCGGGTTCGACACAACCGACACCTCGGCTGCCCGGTCGATCGACAGGTCCACGCAGTAGGGGGACAGTGTATCGGCCGGGACGGTTATCGTGTCATCGATTGCGCCGATCACCGGTGGCCGGTCGATCGTGACGGTGAGCGGCACAAAGCAGGTGTCGACCCCGCAGCTACTGGTCGCGACAATCGTATCCACCGCCGCGATCGACTGGTCGAAATCCCAGCAGATCTCACCGGAGGCGATTGCGCCACCGAATGCCGATACGATCTCATCCGCGTCCGCGCAGACCAGCGGCACGCACACCGAGCCGCTTTCGCAGAAAATAGTGTCGACCGGCCCGGGCGACACGGTGAACTGGGGAGCCGGACAGGCCGAACCACAGAAGACCGGCCCCGCCCAGGCCGGTACGATTTCCGTCCCGCTCGGATCGGCGACCAGTATCATCTCACCCTGTACCACCGAGGTCAGCGTGTCGAACGTTACGGTGTCGGCCTGGGTCCAGTCGGATGCGGTGAAATAGTACGTGCACCACAGCTGTCGTTCGGTTTGAGCCGGCAAGCCTCCGTTGAGCCAGGAGAGGAAATTAATGACGAAGTGGAGGTTGGTGTTGGTCAGGTTGAGTTCGTTCAGTTCGTAGAAGAACAGCTGCAGATCGAATCCCGCCTGGCAGAGGCCCGAGGCCACAGCGCTGTCCATCTGCAGTTTAGGGTTGTCCCACCGGAAGCCGCAGTGGGCCTCGCCAAGGTTTTCGTCATTGAATCCCCAGACTTCGAGTACGAGCTGGTCGGCGCCGCCTGGCGTCGGACAGACCGATACGACCAGGGCGAGGGTGTCGGTGACACCGATTGGATCGCTCTGTCCGGACGCCGTCATGGCGAGCACCAGACTCAGCAAGAGGGTGAGGAGGAATAGCCTCATGGTTTGATCTCCTTCCGCATTTGTGTGTTCAAGCGTTTCCCAGATTGGGCTGATATTCTTGGTTTCATGGCTCGAATGGCCGCCTGTCGGACCACCGGCCGCCACCAGCGGTGCCCGGGTCTCCCTCATGACCAGGTCTCCACTCCACCCGAACCGCACCGAGCGCCACCGGCTCTGGTACCGCCTCGATTCTGACACACGACGGCGAAACGGCGCCGTTTGGCGGACAAGGGCCGGGTATGTGAGCGACCGCGGTGGGAGTAACCGCCCGTCTCCCGGAGTTCCGCATATGTTGTTGTGATGCCCGTGCTCAACGGGACTGCCGGCGCTCAGACCGTGTCCCGCCCCTGATGCGAGATTGCCCGAAAGCTCCCCTGCTCAATATCGCCAACTTAATCTACGATACGGGCGAGCGCAATCACATTTTGGGGCTGGGGGGAAAAGTGATATGGCGGTGGACGGACGTCTGCCGCAGCGCTGTACCGCCAGCTTTCAGGCACAGCGCGACCAAACACAACGGCAGCCGCACGATTTCGTCAGGTTACCGGGCATTCCCCATCGTCACATCCGTTCCCGGCGCCCATTCAAATGTAGACAATTCTATCTTAGTCCTTGCCTTTGCGACAGTTGCGGCGTATGTTCGATAGTAATCCATCGCTGTATTCGTCGGCCAATTGGGGACTTCATACCATGCGGCCGTCCCGCGCAGGGACCAGAGCAGCACGTAACAGGGCACCCCCGAGGTGGTTTTCAAGGCAGAGCGCATCGATGGCGACTGATGATCCCCCCTTCTCCCAGGAACATTTCTGGAGCGATCGCGATCCCAAGGACCTGATCGGCTGGGTGGTTGCAAGCAAATACCGCATTGTCCGACACATCGGCGGAGGCGGTTTCGGGGAAGTCTACGAGGCCCTCAATATTCACTTCTCCGACCAGTCAGTGGTGGTCAAGTTCCTCAAACACGTCGCCTCCCGCCAACGGTTTCTGCTCGAGGGCCGCATTCTCTGCCGGCTCCGCCATCCCAATATCTGCCCGGTGATAGATTTCTTCCCGGTCGAGGGAGCCCTCGTGATGCAGTTTATCGATGGCGTGGATGCCGAACGCCTGCGGAACGAACGGGGCAGCCTGGATGATGCCCTGATCCTGAGCATCGCCCGCAGTATCGCCAACGCGATCGCATATGCCCATAGCTGCAAGATTGCTCATCGTGACACCAAGCCCAGCAACGTCCTGATAGACCGGTTCGGGCACGCTTATCTTATCGACTTTGGTATCGCCAAGGAGATCGGGGCCAACACGCAGACAAAAACCGGCCACATGGTCCTGACTCCGCAATACGCCGCCCCGGAACGGCTCATGCCGGTCGAGGCATACAATCCCTTTCTGAGCGACATCTTCGAACTCGGCGCCACGATTTACTGGCTGGCGACCGGCACCACCCCGTTCGATCGCATCGCCGGTCGCGGCCTGTCGTCCGCGAAGGGCGCGACTACACCGCCGATCTCCCGTAGGATGACACGTGTGCTTCGAAAGGCCACGGCCCAGGACCCGGCCGATCGATACCAGTCGGCGGCTGAGTTCGCCGAGGCGCTTCGCAACACCAGCCGCGTCTACCGAAGGCCGGCCTGGCCGGTGGTCGGAGCCGCCTGTGTGCTCCTGCTCGCCTTGGCCGGAGCCGCATACCTGGGCCGTACGGCGATCGCGAGAATTTTCGCGCCTCCCGATCAAACTGCGGCCGTCAAAGTGGAACCAGTGGACTCGGGTACGGTCGGTGTCGATAACAGCGTATTCGCTTCTTTTGAGGCCGACAGCAATTCGTCTGCGGCGGACGACAGTCTGCCCGATTCATCGGCAGTGGCCGTGTCTACACCGGTCGAACCACCGGCCGAGGAAGAAGCCGTCGCACCGGCGGAATCGGTCGTTGCTCAGCAGCCGCCCCCTTCCCCCGAACCCCGCGTGATCGTCCACCACCCGCGTCTGACCCTCGTCGTCACGCCCAGCGATATGAGTACCGTGCTGGTCGACGGGACACTGAAACGGATCAACACGCCGTTTGATGTGCGCAGCGGTAACCACGAGATTCGTGTCTACAACCCGCACTTCCCGCTTGTTATCGATACGCTCGCCGTCCACGGTGACAACGCCTATCGGGTCAGTCTCGACGACCGCTTCCGGAATTTCCCCCGCGTACGGCTGATTTTGGGTCTGTCGGGAATCAGCACGGAGGACTGGGCCCTGGAGATGAGTCTCAACGGATTCTCGCGGCAGTTGCACGCTTTTCCGGATGCCGGCACCTACCTCGTACGCGGGCCGTGGGAAGTTGCGTTCTCGGTCGAAAGTACCGCGGGGGGCCGGGCCGAAGTGGATTCGGTGGTGTTTTGTCCGGAAGGTCCGCCGGAGGCTCACGCGGTCTTCTCCGGCGCCAAGCGCATCATCGATTTCAATGATCCGAGATGGAAAGATCGGCAGAACCTGCCGGTCACCATCTACGGCCACCGGATTGGCAGTTGAAGGGGAGGTACAAGGTGTCAAGATTGATAGGAAGTCGACTTCTCTGGCTATGTGCTGTCGTGCTTGTAACGCACGGGACCTCCCTCTGCGGACAGTCGACCGGGAACGGGCGCACGGGTTGCACGGTGACCAGTATTGATAGTGCCACCCGCGAGTTCCGGGCGCTTCACTTCGCCGAAACAGAAAGGCAGATCCTCGAGCTGGTCCGGTGTCCCGACGTCTCCGCCGCCACTCGTGCGCAGGCCTTTGTCATCCTTGGAGCAACCTATTATTTCCACTTCGTCGGTGACCCGCAGCGGGCGGAGTCGCTGGCGGTCGCTCAATTCCGGGAGGCGTTCTGGGAAGAACCCGACTTCGACGGCTCCCCGCCTATTAGAGACGATCGACTGGCGCAGCTTCTCGCGTCCGCCCGCACGACCGTTCTCGGGGAGCTCGCCGCCCTGACAGAGAACGCATCCTCATCGCCTCCGGCCGGGATCCTGGCTCTCCACGATGCTCTCCCTGAACGGGCCTCGTTCTCCGCCGACCGCGGCCTGTTGTGTATCCAATCCGGGCCCAACTCGGCTCTCTTGTGGGATTTTGCCGGCGCGGAGGCATTGCGGAGCATTTCTTCCGAGGGACGGTCTGTGACGGCGCTCGCGCTGTCGCCCGATGGGGTTTATCTCGCCCTGGCCGCAGAACACATCAGACCATGGCTGCACGGCCCGCGCCGGAAGGGCGGTATCGTCACTATCTTCAACACCGAATCAGGCCGTCCGACCGCCCGGCGCTATACCGATGACATTATCGACCAGCTCAGCATCTCCAACGGTGGCCGCATCGTCATTCTGGGAAGCACTCGCGACCGGTTCATCGAGATATGTAAGTGGCAGGGTGATTCCTGCGTTGCATCCAATACGTTCCCCTCGCCACGGACGACCGCCCTCGCGATGGACGCTGCGGGGAACCTTTTCGTCAAAGGCGATGCCGACGGCACCCTGCATTACGGCGCACTCAGCGGCGCGGAGCGGGAGCAGAGGGTGTTCCCCGACACCATCCTCGCGCTGCTCTTTTCCCCCGACGGCGGGCGCCTCGCCTGTCGCGGGCGGGAAACGGTGGTGGTCCTGAACACCGGAACGTGGAAAGAGTGCACGCGTGCGGCGCTCCCGATCAACGCCGACGTGCCGTCGGTGAAGACCAGCATGGCCTTCTGCCCCGGCGGCGAGGCATTGCTCTGCGTTTACGACGACAGTACCCGGCGGCTGTGCCTGGTGGACGCGGGAACGGGCGCGAGGCATGACCTGACCACGGCCGATTCCAATTTCGACGAGCCCCCGGCGGGAGTTGGCATAGGCTCTCAGGGCGAGTTGCTTTACGCGTGGACCGAGCACCGGCGAGTTACAATCCCGGCCGAGGAGCTTCTGGACGAAGCGTTGCCGACCGGACCCGTGGTCCTGCAATACCGGGCATCGCTTCGTCCCGATTCATCCGTTGCCGACTGCCTCGACCTGACGTTTTCCCTATGGAATGCCGGGGCCGGCACCGGGACGTATGTCAGTCGTAACCTGCGGTTGTTCTCCGAAAGCGTTTCGCAACCCCGGGTGCGGCTTCCGGCGCTGTGGCTGATGTCGCCGGGCGATACCGCGACGGCCTCGCTCCGGGTGAAACTGACCGGGCCGCTCAGCCGGATTATCCGGGGGCGCGTGTATGTAACGGAGGCACACGGCTTCGGAATCGCCCGGCCGTGTCCCGTCGCGGCGTACCCGCCTCCGGTAGGGCTGATTGCAGACATAGGACCGCCACCCCCGCCTCCCCCGGAGACGCTGCTGGTACTGGACGGCTATAAACTGAAGGATAACGACGGTGACGGCCGCATGGAACGAGGTGAAGTCATTACGATCGCCACCAGCCTGAAGAACCTGGGCTGTGATGTGCAGGAATGTGCCGTGTGCATCCACCTCGACGACGAGACCGGCGTCTTCCTCGCCGGCGAAAACGCTCAGCCCTCGCAGCCGATAGGCCCCATTGCAGCCGGCGAGACCAAGAGCTGTATTTTCGGGGTCTTCGCGAATTCCTCGGTTTCGGAAATCCGATGCAAGTTGTACGTGACGTGCGGCGGGCATTCGCGCGGAACCTCGACCGAGGTAGAGATCCCACTCGTTGCAAACAATTTCCGATAATCGGATCGTCCGAGCTGCCGGGGCGGACCGGCAAGCACCGGCCCACCCCGCAACAAGTCCTATCGCGGGCACGGCAGCGGCGCCGCACCACCCGTGAACAGGTAGCTTACCAGGTACGTGAGATCCGCGACATTCAGATCACCCGAGGCATTGGGGTCGCCCTCTTCGCGGCAAGGCACCTCCGGCCCATTGGCAAACAGCCACGCCACGAAATAGGTAAGATCCGCTACGTTGATGGCGCCGGAGCCGTCCATATCGCCCCGCATGCCGTCGTGGTTGCAGCAGGTCGTCGCCTTTATCACGCGCACCACCGGACCATCCTCGGGCCCTTCGAGCCAGGGGTTGTAGTCGAACCGGATCCACACCGAATTACTGATCTCGGTGCCGGCAGCCAGGTTCTTCTTCGGCGAAATCGAGTACACCAGGTACCCCTCACCCTCCGGAGCGATCACATTGGGCGGGAGCATAATACTGTCGCAGAACCAGGTGATCACACCGGTGTACGGATCGAACTCAGCCTGACAGGCATCGGGATGGCTCATCTTTCCGAAAGTCAGACTGCCCCAGTCGAGATCGGCATCGAGGGTGTCGAGGACCCGGACGTAAACGGCGGCGGCCGTCGCCTCGGCCTTGTTCTCGAAGCGCACGGTGTAAGTGAGGCGCTGGTTCGGGACAACCTCGTACCACAACTTCTCGTCCCCCGGACTGCACAACTTGTCATTCGGATCGATCGAACCCACGACTTCGGTGAAGAGCGAAGCCGAGTCGTTGTCGGTTCGAGTCTGCACGGTGGAAGTCCTCAGCCACGCTATCGATGTCAGCGTGTCACCGATGGGTACGGTAGGCGGCAGGTTGCCGAAGAGAGACACCGTACCGCCGTAGTAGCCGCTCGGAGCCATCGAACCCAGCGGGATAACGACCGTATCGCCGCTGAATGAGTACCCCTGAAACGACCCGGTCAGCACCCCCGCCGTGTCCACCGAGTAGAGGATAAGCTGGGGCGGCGGCACGACCCTGAGGGTACAGGCTTCGGCCGGAATTGTCCCGAGGTTCGTCCAGGAACAGGCAATTGTGTGATCGAAACCCGGCCGGGCAACGTCGGCCGACAGATCGACTTCGACATCGGCGTACGGCGTGTCAACCACGATGTAACCGAGACGCAGGAGGCTGTCAACGCCGAACGCATTTGCGACCGTTAACTTGACGTCGTAGGTGCCGGGACTTGTATAGATGTACGACGGACTCGGGAGGACGCTGGTGCCGCCGTCGCCAAAGCGCCAGAACCAGGCGTCGGGATTACCGTCGCTGCTGTCGATGAACTGTACGTCGAGCGGGGGTATCCCGCTTCGAATCGCCGCGCCGAACGACGCCTGCAGGCTGTGTACGACAATGAAGTCGGACATGATAACGGTGTCCGCCTGATGGCAATCGTCCAGATCCAGTCCGACCCGGAGGGCAACGTCGAAGGAGCCGTCACTCTCGTAAATATGGATCGGGTTGCGTTCGGTCGACGTAGCGCCGTCACCGAAGTCCCAGAAGTAGGAATTGGCCGTGCCGTCGAGCACCGGTTCGAACATCACCGCCAGCGGCGTTCGGCCGGAAGTCGGCACCCCCACGAAACTCGCCGAGACGCTGTCCTGAGTCGTGATATAGGCCGCGACGGTCACGGTGTCGACAGCAACCGTGTCCGTCACAATCAAGCGCACCGTGAACAC
The DNA here is from genome assembly GCA_964414435.1 of uncultured Ignavibacteriales bacterium. Classification (GTDB taxonomy): domain Bacteria; phylum Zixibacteria; class MSB-5A5; order GN15; family FEB-12; genus JAGNLV01. The sequence goes on from CAYPYM010000001.1 coordinate 23,066, forward strand.
ACCCGCGGAATCGAAAGAATGCACCGGGTTCGGTTCGCCGGCCGTTCGACCGTCGCCGAAATCCCATTGCCACTGGTAAATTTCATGGCTGCTTGTGGAGGCGTCAGTGAACGCCACCTCGAGCGGAATCGAACCACAGCGCACATCACTCGTGAATCCGGCCGCAATATCCGATACCAGAATCAGTCCGTCGCGCTCCACCGAGTCAACCGCGCCGGCCAACTCGGCCGTGAGGGTGACATCGTAGATACCGGGCGCCGCGTATGTGTGAGAGACGTTTGCACCGTGGCCTTCGGCGCCATCGCCGAAGTTCCAGGTGAGAACGTCGGGCTCGGGAGTTGTCAGCGACTGGAAGAGGGTCGTCAGCGGCGCTTTTCCTCTCATCGGCGAGGCCTGATAATCGACTGTCAGCGAGTCGGAGGCGATTACGTAGCCGGGCCGATAGAGGGTGTCCTCGGACACGCCTTCGCCCGTGATCAGCTGCACGTCGTAGATGTCGGCGTCAACCGGACAGCCGGTGACATTGATCATGAATCCGAGGTCGAGCCCCCACATCGGCCCTGAGAGCCACCAGGCATCAACCCACCACTCGGTCGAACGCAACTGCTGATAGGGAGAATGACGCGTTCCGTCGTCACAGATGATCGCGACCGTGTCGCCCGGGCTGACGGGGTGATACCCCACGTGGAAATCGCCACTGACGTAAATGTCCCGGTCCGAGACATCGAGGACCGTCCAGCGCGGGTTGTCGAGTCGGAAATAAACCAGATCGTCGCATGGAACGATGATCGAATCTATGACGCGTCCCGGGAATCCCTCGCGGCTCTCCCATACATACACGACAATCCCGTCTCCGTTGCAGACGGAACTGCCGTTGAGTTCATAGAACAGGAAGCGGACTTCGGTCAGACGGAACGCCTGCGCGCCGACACTGAAGCGAACGTTCCGGTAACGCGTGTCCCACGTGTCGGGAGTCTGGAAGTAGTAAGCCGGCGTCCCGTTGTGATAGTACAGGGTCGAACAGGCGGAGGCGCGCGGTACTCCGTTCGGAACCGTCACCTGGCCCGCCCCTTCGATCGGCTCGAGAACCCGGGGCAGCCCTGATCGATCGATGTCCGGCTGATTCCAGATCAGCGCCGTGTCGGCCGACGCGATTGTCGGCCCGGGGCTGTCACGATCGGTTGCCGTTGTCACGGGAGCGCTGCCGTAGGTGTGCGAGGGCGATGCCTCGGTGGAACCGGCACCATCGCCGAAATCCCATATCCAGTACGCCGGCGTTCCCTGAGTTTCATCGATAAACGACACGTCCAGCGGGAGGTTTCCCATCCGCGGCGCCGCCGAGAACTCCGGCCAGGTTCTGGTCGCCCGAATGACATCGCCCATTCCAATCGAGCCGCTGTAGGTCGAGTCATAGGTATAGTGCAGCGACGCCCCGTAATGGCCGGGGTCGGTATATTCGAAGAGGAAATACCCCGGAAGCGAATCGGCGCCGATCGTATAGACGGTGTCGCCGGTCCCGGGATCCAGCCATAGCGAGTCAGGCGTGCGCCCATCGATCGCATAGACGAAGAACTGCGTCGTGAGCGGCGCCAGCCCGTGATAGTTGCCCTGGAGCGTAACCAGTCTGGCCGGCTGGACAACCACGGCGCCCGGCTTGGAGACCGGGTAAGCCACGGACCCGAAGAAGTGAGTAAGAGTCACATCAAAAGTGCCGACTCGACGGTAGGTGTGATCGTCCGACGTGCCCAATTCACCATCGCCGTAGTCCCAGAAGAAACTGTCAGGGGGAGTGTCAAACAGCTGCGTGAAATGTACCGCAAGATCGATCCGTCCGGTATCGGGATCAACCTCAAAATCGACGTCCGGCGGCGGGACTACCTGAATGAAGTCGACCTTGCGCAACGAATCTTCCCAGGTGCCGTCGGAGATGGTGAGAGTGACGTCGTAGCTGCCCAGCGAATCATACACATGTGAAGGCGACTCGAGGTCTGACGTCCCGCCGTCGCCAAAATCCCAGTGCCTCGATTGTATCGGGCGATTGATGACTGACTGATCATCGAACTGGACCGTCAGAGGCGGCGTTCCGGTCACGACATCAGCATCGAAGACAACCATGCCCGGATCGCAGGCGTCGCCCCGACCGTCATCGTCCCAAACAGCCTGGTCGGGATTGTTCTCGGTCGGGCAGTTGTCGCAGTCGTCGCCTACCAGATCCAGGTCGCCATCAGTCTGAAGTGCGTTTGAAATCGCGCAGTTGTCGCATATGTCCCCGCGGCCGTCGCCGTCCGCATCACTCTGGCCGGCATTGGCAATCGCCGGGCAGTTGTCGACCGTATCCGCGAAACCGTCAAGGTCGGCATCAGCGCCGGGTGGATACCAGGCGGCGATCCCCCGGCACGAAGTGGCCCCCGCCGTGTAGAGGTTCCCCGCCACCACGAGGAGCGTATCCCATTGAACCAGGTCGTATACGTATCCGACGATCCCGTCGCCCAGGGGCAGCCACTCGGTCCCGTTCCAGCGGGCAATGTTCCCATAGGAGTAAGGGCTCATGCCCCCGAAAATGCCGCCGGCGTAGAGGGTGCCATTGTAGTCTGCGATGTCGGCGACACAGCCGGCAAGAGTACCGCCGAGCGGCGTCCACCCGCTGCCGTCCCACCGGACGATGCTCCGGCAGGTGACTCCCCCCGCCTCCGAGAAGCAACCGCCGGCGATAAGATCAGAGCCGAAGAGGCCGAGAGCGGAGTCGACATCCGAGAACCCGCCGCCGAGTTCGCGCCAGGCGGCGCCGTCCCAGGCGGCAATGTTTCGGACCGGCAGGCCGCCCGCCGAATCGATCGCGCCGCCGGCAATCAGCTCGCCGCCATAAGTGACCAACTCCGTGACCTGTCCGTGGATGCCGCCGCCGACCTCCGTCCACTCGGTACCTGTCCAGCGGGCCACGCCGGACATCGGCACGCCGCCGGCCGCAGTGATGTATCCGGCGGCATACAGGTCACCGCCGTGGACAGCCAGGACAGCCACCTCTCCTTCGATCCCGGACCCGAGCGGTTGCCAGACGGAGCCGTCAAACATCGCTACATTATTAAAGACCGTGGCACCGATGCTGTCGAACCTGCCGCCGATAACAAGATGCCCGTTCCAGAGGGTAAGTGCATTGACCAGCGAGTAGCTGTCGACAATGGTATCGCCGACTGGTGACCAATTCGAGCCGTCGAATCGGGCGATATGCTTGACCGGGACCCCGCCGGCGGAGTGGAAGTACCCGCCGGCCACCAGCGTATCGTTCCAAATCAGCGCCGACCTCACTTCACCATCGACTCCCCCTCCCAGGCATATCCACCCCTGAGAATCGAACGTCGCACAGGCGTCGCCGATGCCGTCATCGTTTGCATCGGCCTGATCCGGATTGACAGTCTGGATACAATTGTCGCACGAGTCACCGACCAGGTCCCCATCATAGTCTTCCTGAACGGGATTACCGACAAAGGGACAGTTGTCTAGTGAATCGACGGTTCCGTCTCCGTCCCAATCTCCTCCGCCGAAAATGTACGGAGCCGCCCGGAGCCCGGTGCCGGCGACGATCATCGGCCTGTGGACGTCGTGTCCGAAATACTGAGGGTAAAATGTGGACGGTTCCATCGTAATGTGGCGGGGATTCGGCGAGGGCGGCAGCGCCAGAACGGCGTAGGCCACGGTGCCGGTGCCGGGAGATAACCCGCCGGAGGCAGTCGAGACACCACCGATGAGAAGACGCTGCCCCAGTGTACCAACCATCACCGTATCGTAGAGATTGAAACCGGTCAGGAACGGGCCGACGGCGGCGTCGACAATTTCCGCCAATTCACCGTCGACCGTAAACAGCAGCGGAAGCGAAAGGGCACCGGTCGACTGCTCCGTCTGATATTTGATCTCAACCAGCGTAGAACCGGCCCCGGCCGGCCAGACATTGCTGACGATGGAGACGATGCTCGAGGTATCGACCGACAGGACCCACGGTCCCTGCTCCGGCGGGCAGGACGGCGCCGGCTGCCCCTCGAATATGTAGCTTCCCAGGACGGCGCAATCACTGACCGTGATTCGTTCATGATCGTCCAGATCGCCAACATAGTAGGGAGCCGGTTCCGGACCGCCGCGAAACAGGTAACCGATCATGGTCGAAAGATCCGCGATGTTGATGTTCAGGTCGCCGTTGACATCACCACAGGTATAGAGCGGCTCGCAGGTGCCCTCGGGCGCCACATGGCCGCAATACCAGCGGTGGGCCTGGTCTACCGACGCCTGAAATCCTGCCAGTCCACCGTCCTCTTCCGTCACCAGCGCCGTATAGACCGTCAGGGTCTCACCGGGATTGATCGTATAGCCGGTGGCCCACGTCATAACCATGTGGAGGTCGGTGAAGTCCGGCCCCGGGTAGGCACTGTAGCCGGGACTCTGCATCTTCTCGAAAAGCTGGCCGGGCCGAAAACCATACGGATTCCCCTTAACATACGTCGCGTAGTCCGCTGTGTATGCGCCGTACGCCGGTCCGAGCGTCGTCCATGTACTCGACTTGATGAACTTGTCGAGAAACCTCACGCCGCCGTACCGGCGATCGCTGTCCAGACAGGCCGGGAAATCACCCGTGTCGTCCTGATGGTACTCCGCTCCGTACTGGTAGATATAGTGGCCGGTCTCATCGTAACCGGAACCGTTGTTCGAGTTCGAGTCCGACGGAATGTCCCAGTCTACCGCCTCGCCGACGGTGATACCGGAGTGTGTCAATCCGTCAGCCGACCAGACCCGGAGTCTCTGCACCACGAAGTGACAGGAGTCGAAATCCAGCGGTGCGTAGTAAGTCTCTTCCAGCGTCAGACTGGTGTCCCGGGTTGAAAACGTCGAGGTGTACGATTCGTAGTCCGCCTGCACATCGACCGATCCATCGGACTGGGGATAGAATCCGACCGGGGAAAGATAGGTATTGCCGTAGACCGACCAGTTCATGACCGTATCCCCGCCGTCCACCCATCCGATAACCGGCGAACCGTCGTAGAGATATACCACGGCGTTGGTGTCACAATCGCCGGCGTCGTGGTAGTCCATATTGACCCGACCGGCCCCCTGATCACCGAACTCGCCGTTGTTCATCACCGCGAGACTCAGGCACCGGGTCGCGACCGTGTCCGCCACCGGCGGGACGACCGTGTCCGCCACCATGACGTTGATGGAAATCGTGTCCGGTGAGGACGGCGCATTACCGGCAAAAATCACATAGCCGTTGATCCCAACGACCGTCCCCGGAGTGTATGAAGACGCGTCGATCGATACCGTTCCGGTTTCCGTCTCCCCCGGTCCAAAGCCCACACTACCGGTGAATCCGTACGTTGTCAGCCAGCCCGGGTTTCCGTTCAGCTCGATCGTGGCCAGCGTATATGAATACGGGCTGTTACCGACATTCTCTATCGTCAGCGCCGAATCAAACGTCTGTCCGGGCTTCACCCAGGTCGGGAAGTCGATCGCGAGCGGGCTGAATAAGGGGTTTGGATTGGGAATCGGAGCGACACAGGCCAGGCGAAACCAACGTACATCCGAATTGTGCCAGTAGCCCTCCCCGTACAGGTAAGCACCGGGACTGTAGTCGTTGATATACTGGACGTCCAGATACCAGCCGTTATCCGTCCCGCCGGTCGGAACGATCACGTCGGTGTAGTTGTCGCCCGGATTAAGCGCGTAGCTGGTGCCGAATCGGGGCATGGACGGCCAGTTCTCGTTCGCACACGGGCCGCCGGGACCTCCGACTGAGTCGCATCCGGGCGAGCGAGTGTTTGTAATATCACGCGCGATATCCCAGGAGAAGCCACCGTCTTCAGAAATCGTAAGATACAACTCGCCGTTGCCGGCGCCGATCGGGAAGCCCGGATCGGCCGCGCTGGAACAGTCATTTTCAACTCCGGCCGGCTTGTCATTGATCTGGACAAAGAGGATGTAGAACCGGCCGTTACACTCTGAGATAGTCATCTTGCCGGCGTTCAGATTGTAGAAGCCGGGAGCACAGGTCGTCTGGTCCCAATCGGCCGAGTGAGCGGTTCGTATGAACGGCTGGTTCTCCGACCAGTGAAAGATGCGGTCGCGGTACAGCCCGGCCTGGCCGCCCGGAAGTTCGGAACCGGACGGCCACGCCGCCGCGGCCCAGACAATATGCAGGTTCTCGTCGCTGTCATAGAGAGTCGACAGGTCGCCGTAGGCTCGATAGCTGTCGGTGCCCTCGGTCTGGATGTAATTCGTGAGATTCACCCGCGGCTGAAAAGTAACGCCGTAGTCGGTCGAAATCTGGTAGTATACATCGTTGTCGAACTCCGTATAAGTGCGACAATCCAGTCCGGATGCGGTGTCCGGATCAGCCGCCGAGCACGGCAGATTCGCGGTCCAGACCAGAGCGACCTTACCGTCGGTCGTGGCCGCGACATCGTGAGACAGGAGATATATCGTGTCCACGACATACGG
>CAYPYM010000002.1:0-21434 GCA_964414435.1 uncultured Ignavibacteriales bacterium
TTTTAAAAGCATTAGAAGAGCACAATATTCAAAATCTGATCATCTTCTCCGACAAACACTGCGCATTCCCCGCGACCGGCCGCCTTTGGGTTGACTGGAACCGATGGTTCAGGAGAGCCATCCTGCAATCAGCAAGACAGGTAGAATCCACCCGAAATCTGCTTTCGACTGACGGGTAGAATCTACCTCTGCCCCCCCCCGACAGAAAACGCCGCCCGGAAGTTCCGGGCGGCGTCTGGATAGCGAGTATACTCTAAGTACGGTGCTACGGGCAGTGGGGGACGGATCCGCCGGTGAAAAGGAAATCAACCAGAGCCGTCAGGTCGGCCACGTTCAGATCACCGGATGCGTTAATATCGGCCGCGGCCTCGATCGGCGGTGGGTTTCCATCGTTGAACATAAAGTCGACCAGATAGGTCAGGTCGGCGACATTCGGGTCGCTCCCGTCACCGTTAACGTCGCCGCAGATAAACGCCGGCGCGAAATACATCGAGAGGGTCACCTCGGCCGACGATCCGACGCCGTCCTGAACATGCGCCGTGAACGAATGCGATCCGGAATCGCTCGGTGTCCCGGAAAGCAAACCATCCGAGGAAAGCGACAGACCGATCCCGGCCAGGTCGTTGTTCTTGTCCGACCAGACCAGTGCGCCGGTGCCGCCGTCGGCATCGAGCTGCTGGCTGTACGCGTCATCCTCCTTGCCGTCGGGCAGGCTCGAGGTCACCATGCTCACGGGCGGATTGATCGTAAGCGACATCGCCCGTTCGCCTTGCCCCCCGACCTGATCGGTGGCCTGCGCCGTGAACGCTATCGGGCCGGCGGCGGCCGGGACTCCGGAGAGTACACCGGCGGTCGACAGGCTGAGCCCGCTCCCCGCCAGGTCGCCGTTCTTGTCGACGAATGCCTTCGCGCCGGTCCCGCCGGAAGCGGTAAGCTGCTGCGAGTAAGCGACGCCTGCAGTCCAATCGGGCTGCGCGACGTTGTCGACCGCCACGGCGCCGTTGACCGTGAAACTGAAGTCATAGGTATCGGTCGCCGTGGTTTCATCGGTCACGCGGGCGGTGAACGCGACGGTTCCGGCTCCCGATGGTGTCCCGGAGAGCAGGCCGCTCGACGACAACGTCAGACCGGTGCCCGCCAGATCACCGTTGACATCCTCCCAGGTCAACGCGCCGGTACCGCCGGTTGCGGTAAGCTGCTGCGAGTACGCGACCCCGGCAGTCCATTCCGGCAGGTCGAGCGGATTGATGACAACGACACCGATCACGCTGAACGATACGACCTGCTGGTCGGTCGACCCGAGCGGATCGGCCGCCTGCGCCGTGAACGAAATCGGCCCGATCGAGTTCGGCGTGCCGGAAAGCAGCCCGCCCGATGACAGCGTGAGGCCCGTGCCGGCGAGGTCACCGTAGGCGTCGGACCACGTCAGGGCGCCGGTGCCGCCGCTTGCGGTCAGCTGCTGCGAGTAGGGGGCGTCGATCGTGCCGGTGGGCAGCGTCGATGTCGTGATCGACACGGCCGGGTTGATCGTAAACGAGAGCGGCTGCTGATCGGAGACCGGTGTTTCATCGGTCACGCGGGCGGTGAATGAAACCGCGCCGGCGGACGACGGCGTTCCCGCCACCAGACCGCCGGAGGAAAGCGTGAGACCGGAGCCGGTCAGGTCTCCGTTCATGTCGTCCCAGGTCAGGGCGCCGGTGCCGCCGCTGGCGTCGAGCTGCTGTGAGTACGCGATGCCGACCGTCCAGTCGGGCAGCGAGGTCGTCTGGATATTCGGTCCGCCCGAGGCGCTGCACTCGATCCGCTTCACGGCGAAGGCATCGATCCCCGCCTCGACCACGGAACCGTTGTTGTAATCAGAGGCCTCGAACTGCACCTTCACGGTGGCGTTCGGCGTGACGAACTGGCCGACCCGGAACGCATCCTCGATCCAGCCGCCGGATGCATCGTTGACCGGGCCGATCGTGTCGACCACCACCCACGATGAGCCGTCGTTGTCGGAAACGCGAACGATAAAGACATCTTCGTTCGGCGCCGAACCGTAGTCGTTGGAGTACCAGCGGGCGTAGCTGATCGAGGCGTCACCGGCCGAGAGATCTATTGTCGGCGAGGTCAGCACGGTGTTGCCGCCGTCGACGTCGGAATCGCCGGCGGTGTTACCGGTCAGGAAGCACCGGCCGGAACCGTCGTAATCGGCCGGCGGGTCGCCGCGGGTGCCCCCTCCGGCCGGAATGCCGCGCTCCCACTGGCCGGCGGTTGCCGTGCCGGAAACCGTCCAGCCGGTGTTGGTTTCGAAATTGTCGGAGAGGACGACCGCCACGTCGGTCGCCGGAATGGCCTCGAACGCCGACGCCGGATCCGGGTTCGTGATCGACGTGCCGCCGACCACCCGGACCGAGAGATAGAAACTGACGCTGCTGCCGCACGGCACCGCGGGCAGTACGGCCTCATAGGTGTTGGTCCCGGTCTCGGTCAGGGCCACGTGTGCGTACGTGCCGCCGTCGATCGAATATTGCAGCCGGCCGCTCCCGGGGTCAACCTGAGCCCCGTACTGACCCGTGATGACAGCCGTAAACGGGGTCGCGGTGTCAGGGCTGATCAGCGACGGGACACCGTCGGGATAGGTGAACGTGATGGCCGGAAGCGGAGTTGGCACATTCACGGCATTCCAGGCTTCGCTGGCGTGCGTGCTCCAGCCACCGCTCGGATCGAGGTCGTCGGCGGCGGTCAGGGTGCCCAGAGCCGCATCGTAGTACGTGCTTTGCGAGGTCCAGTAGTACTGGTTGGCTCGATAGGCGACAAGGATGGCGTTCTGCACGCCGATTCCGGTGACCGCCTGGCCGTTGTGCGTGCCACCGTCCGAAAAGAGAACGAACCACTTGTTGCCGACGCCGCTGTTGGTGTGCACACCGCAGTAGTCGTTGTAATACGACGGGCTGCAATTGTCCACATCGACCCAGTACGGATCGGTGCCGTACGTGTCGGGGTCGCCGTAGACATGCGGGTTGGCCATGTCACGAAACGCCCCCCCGGTCGTGCGGGCGTTTTCGCCCATCAGCCAGTCCGGCGTATCCATCGTATCCTCGGCGAATTCAAAGGCCGCCCCCATCATATCGGAGAACGACTCATTAAGCGCGCCCGGTTCTTTCTGATAAACAAGGTTGGAGCAGTTTTCGGTAATCGCGTGACCCCATTCGTGGGCGATCACATCGGGGCAGCCGGCCAGCGACAACCAGCCGCTCGACCAGCTCCAGACCACGATTCGGCTGCCGTCCCAATAGGCGTTGTTGTCACCTTCGGCGCTGTAGTTGACCACCGTGAGCATCGAGGCCCCGGCGTCGTTGTAGCCGTTGCGACCGAGATGGTGCAGCATGTAGTCGTACACCAGCCCGGTGTACACCTGGCCGTCGACCGCGGGTCGCTGAAGGTTGACGTTGTCCCAGTAGTTGTCGGCATCGGTCGCGAGCGTGCCCGGAAGACTGTTGGTGGCGAGGTTGGTCTGGATATATCCGCCGGCCGGCATCTGACCGTCGTGGCCGTGCGGATTGTTGGCCGCCTGCCGGGTATGATCGATCATGCGGTAGGTTGAACCGTTGTAGTCGGTGTCGATATGGTTGCGCGGATCGCCGAGCACCCCGATACCGGTTCCGATTGCATCCGTGTTCATGATGCGGTTGGCTTTGTAGATGACCTCACCGGTTCCGGCATCGACGAAATACTCCCACCGGCCCATCGGCGTGTCGGAGTGGATAAACAGCCGCCACGCGAGGTAGTTGGTTCCTTCCCACGGGAAAACGACCAGCTCCGGTGTCGCCGGGTTACCCTTCCCGAAAAACGATTCGAGGTCGCTCTCGGCGATCGCGGTCGCATCGGCCGAGGTCAGTTTCGGCGTGATATCGAGATTGAGGTCGGCCTGATAATGGCCGTTGACAGTCTTGAGCAGATCGTCCCGGGTAAAATGGGCGATCAACTCGCCGCCGATTACCGGCAGTCCCTGATACTGCTGCTTGAAGCGCACATGGCGCATGCCGAGGTCGTCGGTTTCGATCCGCGTCACCGAAAGCTCCTTCTGAGGATCGGTCATACGGTAGGCGGACTTGTTGTCTTCAAAGAAGCGAATCGCCGCAGCGGCCTCGGTCCCTCGGGCCACCTTCTCCGCCAGCCGTCCGCTCACGAAAGTCGGTACGGCCTGGTTGTCTTCAAGGTAGTGCGTTACCATGGGTGATCTGCGGAGATGATTCACCCCGGCTGGTCCTTCTTCATTGGACGCGGCATACACCACGACCACCAGCAACAGAAGAAGGGCCACCACAGTTAGCAGCAGTCTCATGGATCCTCCTCAAGTGCGGATACGTGCATGTTTTGTTTCATCACGAAGACTTGTGCACATGCAGATATCTGTCGGCGGACATATATCTTATGTACGAGTGGTACTTGCTCAAGATAACATATCCAACGGATACGTCAACCATTGATATTCAAACAGTTGCGGGCTATTTCGTGGACTTGAAACGGGATCGTTCAGGCGGTCCGTCGACGGCGCAGCCGAGTGAAGCTGACCACGAGCAGGTAGGCCACGCCGGCTACCACGATGATCGTGGCGCCGGCCGGCAGATCGGGGCCGTAACTGACTCCGAGACCGAGCGTTGTAAAGAGAACCGAGAGCCCCGTCGCGAGCGCCATCGTGCCGGCGAGTGTCCGCGTGAAACGCCCCGCTACCGCCACCGGCAGGGTGAGCAGTGCAATCACCAGCACGATACCGACCACGGTCACGAGAATGACCACCGTCAACGCCGTGAGGGCGAGCAAAAGAAGATAAAAGAAGTCGACTGCAATTCCGCGCACGCGTGCGAATTCTTCGTCGAAACAAACCGCCTGCAACTGGTTGAAGAAGAAAAACGCGATACCGACCACGACCACATCAAGACCCGCGATCACGAACAGATCCGACCGCGATACCATGAGAATGTTGCCGAACAGGTAGCTCATGAGGTCGACATTGTAGCCCGGCGTGCGGGCGATAAAGAGGATACCGACCGACATACCGATCGCCCAGATCGCACCGATCACGGTGTCCTCCCGTTCACGGGCGCGCAGGCTGACCAGGCCGATAATGAACGCCGCGGCAAGCGCCGCCACCACCGCCCCGAGCAGCGGCGACACCGGCCAGCCGTGGACAACCTGCAGATACCGCGCGGCGCCCATCCCGCCGAGCACGCTGTGGGCGATACCGCCCGCGATATAGGTGATCCGCCGTGTCACGACATACGTCCCGATCATCCCGCAGGCGACGCTGGCCAGCACGCCGACCAGAAGCGCGTTCATCATAAACGTGTGGTGAAACACCGAGTAGAAGAATTCGCTCACGGCGTTTCCCCCGATTCGGAATCATCGCAGAATTCGAGATCACGTACGTCGTGCCGCACCAGCCGTACCGGCGCGCCATACAGCTCGCTCATGAACTCGCTGTCGAGCTTGCTGGTCGGGTGGACATGCACCTGCTTCTTCACGCAGACGACGCTCTCGACATAGCCCGATACAAACGCCGGATCGTGCGAGACCATAACAATCGTGAGGTGCTGGTTCAGGTGCCGCAGCAGTTTATTCAGCTCCTCCTCGGCGCGGGCGTCGAGATTGGCCATCGGCTCGTCGAGCACGAGCATCTCCGGTTCGCAGGCGAGCGCCCGGGCGATCAGGAGCCGACGTTGCTGGCCGCCGGAGAGTTCGTCCAGCGCGCGGGTGCGCAGATTGCCCAGGCCGACCTGGTCGAGCGCGCGCAGCGCCGCCTTGCGGTCGGCCCGGTTATACCGGCCAAGGCGGATACCGCCGCCGATCCGCCCCATCAGGGCGACATCGAGCACCGTCACCGGGAATTTCGGATCGAGCCGCGCGTGCTGCGGCATATAGCCGATACGCGGTCGCACCGACACCGGCGAGCGCCCGAACACGCGGACCCTTCCCCGCCTCGGCGTCAACAGCCCCAGCAGCAACTTGACCAGGGTCGTCTTGCCACCGCCGTTGGGGCCGACAATCCAGACGAATTCGTTGGGGGGAATCGACAGATTGACCCGATCGAGCACAAGCTCGCCGTTGTAAGCGAAAGAAACGTCTTCAAACGTGATGACCGGCTCGTTCGCGCTCATTGGCCCTGCTGGTTACGCACCGCGAGCGCGAGGCTGATCCGGCGCGCCATCGCGGTCAGGTTGTTGAGGTAGTCGCCCGAGAGCGGATCGAGTTCGACCACATCGGCCCCGAGCGCATCGGCAATAGCCTGCACCGGCTCGCGCGCGAACTGCGGCTGCACGAACAGGGTCGTGACATGGTCCCTTTTCGCCTGATCGATCAACGCCGCGAGCCGTTTCGCCGACGGTTCCTTGCCGTCGGTCTCGACCGACACCTGCCGCAGACCGTACCGGTCGGTGAAATAACCGTACGAAGGGTGATAGACGTAGATCGCCTGCCCTTTGTACGGCGCGAGCAGTCCGGCCACGACCTGATCGACCGAATCGAGTTCGGTATCGAACCGTTCCAGGTTCGTCTCGAACATCTCCCGGTCCGCGGGCGCGATTTTCTCCAGGGCGGTCGTCATCGTCCGCGCCTGTATCTTCACCAGCATCGGGTCGAGCCAGGTGTGCGGGTCGGCGATGCCCTCGTGTCCCCCCGCCGCGGTGTCGCCGTCATGCCCGTGTTCGTCCATCCAGCGCATTGTAATCCCCTGCCTCACATCGACCACCTTACTCTTGCCGATAATCGATTCGATCTTACCGATGAAGCGATTCTCGAACGGCACGCCGATCCGGAAATAGACATCGGCTTTCTCGAGCGCGGCCATCTGTTTCGGAGTCGGCTCGTATGTGGCAGGTGACTGCGCCGGCGGCACCATGACATCGACCGCCACGATGTCGCCGCCGATTTGCGCTGCGAAAAACGCCTGCGGCTCGATACTCACCGCCACCGTGATCGAGCCCGCGGTCTTCCCGACCTGCTTCTGGCTGCATGAGACCAACCCGAGAAGACCGGTAAGAAGGATAACGGCCGCCAGAAGGCGCGGACCGGCCGCCGATACGAAACCGGTTGTACGATGCAGTTCATCCATGGGTCTGTTCCCTTCGTTTTGAACCGGTACGGCGGGGTGACGGACGGGAGCAGACCAGATGGAGTTCATGACAATCGTCGCACTCGGCAACTTCGTGATCGCGGGCAAATTTGCTCCAGTGCTCCTGCTGGCGGGGTGAGAGGATGCCCGTTCCGCGACAGAGCGGACAGGTGGCGTCGAGCGCCGCCAGAACCGCGTTGCGGATGAAGTCGGAGCGGTTGGGAATGGTCCGAAGCGCCTCCATCAGCGAGGCGTCGACCTTAAACGTGATGATCTCTGATTTCTTCTTCATGTCACCGATGATAATACTTTGTAATACCCTTTGTCAACAGAACAGCTTGTCGGATGTTCCTTTGTTTCTGGGGAGCGCTCCCGGCAACCGAGGATGCGGCCGGTCGCTTCGATTTAGAGCACGAGTTTGGCTATTTCCCGGAAGACGTCGACCGAGCGCACCACCCCGACCACGCTGTCGCCCTTCATCACGGGCAGAATACTCATGTCGTAGTGCACCATCAGGTTGGCGACCTGCGTGAGGCTGTCGTCATGATTGACGATCACCTTGATCGGCTGCATCACTTCACTTACCGGCCGTTCGGCCCGGGTGCGGAGGTCTTCGGTGCTGTCAACCCGGGAGAGTTCGGAGAAGTCGGACTTGTTGTCGGCCATCATGCCGGCGGTGGTGTTTTCGAGCAGGTCGGGCTCGAGTCCGCGGAAAATGTCGCGGCGGCGCAGCAGCCCCATCAACTGGTATTGCTCGTCAAAGACGAGCACAAATCGCGGAAGGGACTTTCGTCCCCCCGTCTCCAGTTCACCCTTTTCCATCTCGACCATCGCCTGCCGCAGCGTAAACCAGTACGGAATGTGCGGGTAGCTGTTCAGCGGCACCATGATATCTTCGACCGTGACAGTACTCATCGGATCAAACTCGCTCTCTCGTGTTCGTTGTTACCGGCTGCACGTGCGGACCTGTCACTCTTCGCCCGGCTCGCGCAGGGCCTTCTTAAGCCGATCCGCGGTCAGCCCCGAATGGTCGGCCAGCCGCTCGATCTCACCCCCGACCCGCTCCGAAAGGCGCCGGATATATTCGCGCTCGAACGCCCCGGCCGCTTTCTCGAACGGTTCGGTATCGAATATCCGCCCAAGGCGGCCGGCTTCGCGGCGGCAGAACTGAACATCCATGGCGCGGTCGAGCGTTTCGATGATCTGTTCCTTCTTGAACGGTTTCGTGATATATCCAAACGCTCCCTGCGTGAGAGCTTCGAGGGCGCTGTCGAGCGAACCGAACGCGGTGATGATCAGCACCAGCTCGTCGCGGTTGTTCTCCCGCAGGTGGCGAAGAATATCCAGCCCGTCTTTGCCCGGCATCTTGAGGTCGGAGATGATGACGTCAAACGTTTGATTCTTGAGAATCTCCGGCACTTCCAGCGAGTTCGAGGTCGTCACAATGCCGTAGGCGGTCTTTTCGGTGATAATCCGCTCGAGCAGCCGCAGCATGTGCGGCTCGTCATCGACCGCCAGGATCTGCTGTTTCATGCTTCATTCTCCTCGTCCGCATCGGCGGACGTCTCTCTGGGTATGGCGACCGTAAAGGACGTTCCGGTGGCTTCGCCGGGACTATCTTCGGCGGCGTGGCTGAAAAAGTCAATAGACCCGCCGAACTTTTTTATGATTCCGTAGCACAGGGACAAGCCCAGGCCGGTCCCCTCCCCGACCCCCTTGGTGGTAAAAAACGGGTCGAAAATCCGCGCCTTGATCCGGTCCGGAATGCCCGGCCCGGTATCGGTCACCCGGACACAGACCCGCCCCGACTCGAGCCAGGCCGAGATGGTCAGGGTACCGCAGTCCTGGTCCTTCATGGCCGCGACCGCGTTGTTGACGAGGTTGAAAATGACCTGCTGGAATTCGCGGGCGTCACCGCGAATCGGCGGCAGGTTGTCGGCGATCTCGGTCCGGAGTTCTATATGTTCGGGAAGCAGGGTGCTGGTCACAATCGTGAGAACGGTCCGAAGGCTCTGTCCGATCTCCATCGTGCTCCACTGTCCCTCCTGCACCCGGGAGAAGCCGAGCAGATTGTCGACCGTCTTCTTGGCTGCCTCGGCGTTCTGCTCGATAATGATAAGGTCCTCGGTTTCGGGTGAATCGGCCGGGAATTTCTCCTTGAGCAGGTCGGTGAAACCAAGAATGACCGCCAGCGGGTTGTTGATTTCGTGCGCGACACCGGCGGCGAGGGTTCCGATCGAAGCCAGCTTTTCTGTGTTGTAAAGCCGCTGCTCCATCGCCACCTCCTCGGTTACATCCTTGATCACCGCCACCGACCCGATCGGTTCGCCGTCGGCGGCCCGCGTCAGGGTCCGCGAGATGTCGACCGTGATGCGCCGGCCATCCTTGGTCACCCGGTACGCCCGGAAATTGCGGATGAAACCGTCGCGTTTGACGACATCCGCGATTCGCCGCAGTTCATCGTCGGCATCGAGATCAGGCGGAATTATGTGATGGAACGTCTGGCCGAGCATCTCCGCCTCGGTGTAGCCGAATATCAACTCCGCACCCCGATTCCAGACCAGGACCCGGTTGTCGGTATCAATCAGGATGATGCCGTCGACCGTGTTCTGCAGAATGTTCGAAAGGTACTCCTCCTGTTCGGCCACCCGGCGCGAGAGCGACCGCGAAATGCGGCGCTCGTAAAACAGGGCCAGAATGCCCAGCAGGAACATGCTCGCGATCATAGCTCCTTCGGCGAGAATGTGCCGCTTGGTGGCCGCCCGGACCGCCTCGGCGACCTCGTGCTCGGGCGCCGCCACCGCCACCGACCAGGCTTCACCCGCCGGCAGCAGATCGCTCGGGACCGGGGTGTAGGCGACCAGCTTGGTGACGCTCCCTTCCGAACTCTGCCCGGAACCGGCGTTGTAGGAACCGGTCCCCTGCTTGCCGGCGATCATCCGGCTGCGCATAAGATTGTTGACCGTCGTGAAATGGCCGGAACGATCGTATTCGCGCCGGACCGTAAAGGCGTCGCGCGCCACATACTCCTGTCGCGGATGGTACAGGAACGTCCCGTGACTATCGATCACCCACGCGTACCCGGTCCGCCCCGAGCGGACATCGGCTGCGACATGCCCGACCAGTTGCGTGAGATCGAGCCTGGCATAGAGAACCCGGTCGCCCGAGCCGTGGACCCGGTCGGGCACACAGAGCAGACCGGTGACGGTGCGGCTGATCAGCCCGCCGGAGATCCTGGGCGGCTCGCTCACCATCATGGGACGGCCGTGCAACTCTTCGACAATTCGCCTGATCTGTTCGGCCGACGGCGTATCGCCGCGCCCGAGCGAGTAGTACGGCGTCACGGTACCGTCGGTGGAGAAGACACCGACCTCCCGCACTCCCTCGTCGCGGGCGTACTCGATCAGCACCTTGACCGCGTCGAGGGTGTCGGCCCGGGTGAGCAGTCGCGGCTGATAGCGGCTGAACCGCTCCAGCTCGGCCCGCACCTCGCGCAGCGAGGCGGCGATCTGATCGGCGGCCTGAGTGGCCAGCATAAGCTGTTGCTGGTTGAAGTCGTTGTTGATC
The DNA here is from genome assembly GCA_964414435.1 of uncultured Ignavibacteriales bacterium. Lineage (GTDB taxonomy): Bacteria > Zixibacteria > MSB-5A5 > GN15 > FEB-12 > JAGNLV01. The sequence goes on from CAYPYM010000002.1 coordinate 10,664, forward strand.
TGTTGCTGGAGTGTCTCGGCGTCCTGGTAGACGATCGTCAGACCGATCCCGAGGATCACCGCTATCAGTGCGGTGGCGATAATCACCAGCAGGCGGTATCGCCCGAGCGAGCGGTCGGCGCTGCTGAGAGCTTCTTCCAGCGCGCTCATTCCATCCCCTCGCCGGCGGTCCGCACACCCAGTTTGCGCAGGAAATCTTCCATATACCACTCGGCGACACCGTCACTTGAAAGCGCCATGTCGAGCTGCTTGGTCATCATCGTCAGCCGCCCGAGAAGAATCAGCTTCTCCTCAACCTCATGCGGGGGCAGGTAGGCGATCACGGCGTTGAGATAGTCGGCGCTGCTCTTGTTTTCGAAACCGATCTGCTTGAGGATGCCGGCGATCAGGTTGATGCGCCGAATGCGCCGATCGAGCGGCGCCCCGCCGTCCTTGTATTCCATGCGGATATAGTTCTTGCTCGACTCCGGCGTGTACATCGACTCCACCGAAGCGAAGTGATACCCCATGTGCACGTTGAAAACCATGTATTCCCGGCCGAGAATGGCGTAACTGGTTTCGCGGAAAGCCGCCTGGCCCGAGGCATTGTTCTGCCCAATGGTGGCTCCCTTGAGCGTCACGAAATTACTCGGCAGGGTCGCACGCGGCCATCCCTCGGCCACCACTCCCTTCCAGTAGGCCTCCATCGGGCGCGAGTCGAGTTCACCAACCGGGAGCATCCGCTTACCGCTGTCGGGTGGTTCGCGATCGATATAGACGACATGTACCTGCATCGGCATGTCGGTCTTCAGTTGCAGCGATACCTCGGCGGCATCGCGAACCGCCATCGCGCCGCTGAACATCTCTTCCATCGCCTTCTGATGCACGAACCGGGTCAGGTCGTGAAGCGTGCGGCAGTTGTCGATCGAGAACTCTTCGCTGTCGGGGTGGAGCATATGCAGCGGCGTGATATGGTTCATGACACTCTCGAGAATGACGAAAATCGCCATGTCCTCAAGCAGGTCGCGCTCCGACCGGTGCGACCGGATCAACGTCTCCTGGATCCCCTCGTAGATCACGCCCACCCGGGCGTCGACCGTAACCGGCAACCCGGTCTTAAGATGGCGCGCCTCCTTGAGGCCGCCGACGGTCGGCACCTGATACTCGCGGGCGAGCGTCGCCATGTGGTTGGCCACCCCGCCGACCCCGGTGACAATCGCGCTCACCTTTCCCATGACCGTGATAATGCCGGGGAATGAATTGGGCGTGACCAGCACCGCGCCGTCCGGCACACCGGCGAGATCCTCCACCGAGGTCGCGTGATACACCGGGCCGCCGCCCACTCCGGAGCTCACCGTCATGCCGCCATCGAGAACGCGGACAAGGCCCGACCGGTCGATCGGCTCGCCTTCCGGCACCGACGGCGACAGGCGCAGCGGCCGTGTCTGCAGGAGGTTGATTTTCCCTTCACGGTCTATGGCGAACTCGATATCCTGCGCCGCCCCGTAATGATCTTCGATCCGGCGCGCGATCGCCAGTAATTGCTGCAGCTGTTCATCGGTGACCGAGGGCGCCTCCTGTTGGCCGGCCGGGACCGGCTCCTCGCGCGTGCCGCCGTTGGCATCGAGCACCAGGCGCACCCGTTTGCGGGCAACGGAACGGGCGTTGACCTGGCCGGTGTTGCGGTTAAGGCAAAACGAATCCGGCGTGAGTCGGCCCTCGACGAGATATTTGCCGAGTCCCCAGATGCTGCTGATAAGGACACAATTTTCGTGCTGCGGAATCGGGCTGCGGGTGTAGATCACTCCCGCCGCGACCGCGTCGACTATCGTGACGCAGCCGGCGCTCATCGCGACCGTCGAAGCGGTGAACGAATGACTGAGGAAATAGTAAATCGCCTGCGGTGTGAATGCGCTCGCGAGCACCTCGCGGTACCGGTCGATCATCTCGCGGCCGCGCACGTTGAGATAGGTGGCGTACTGTCCGGCGAAACTGTAGAGCGTGTCTTCGCCGATCGCGCTCGATCGTACCGCCAGTCGCTTGCCGGGGCAGCGCGTCATCAATTCACCGTATTTCTGCTGGATCGCATTGACGACATCATCGGGAATGGACCCCGCCATGATGAATCGCCTGATCCGACGGCTCACCGAGACGAGATCCTGATATCGGGTGATATTGAGCGATTCGATCATACGGTTAATGCGCGCCTGCAAATCGTTGACATCGATAAAACGCTTGTACGCCCAGGCGCTGATCGCAAATCCGTCGGGGACGGTCAGCCCGAGTTTTGTCTTCATCTCGCCCAGCTGCGCCATCTTGCTGCCGACCGAGCCGGCGCGATGGCGATTGAGGCGATCGACCGAGATTGCGTAGTTGTCTTCCGGAATCCCCCGCCAGGTCGGCACCGCTTCCTCGATCTCGAGCATGATCTCCTCGGCCCGTTCCGAGAGCGGCTTGTAGGATGGTCCGCCGAGATCAATCATCGCCGGCACGACGATGGCGACCTGCTCGCGGATCTGTTCGAGGCTGGAGCGAATATAGTTGATATCGAAGAGGTACTCGCCCTGGCTCTTTTCCTCCATGTCGCTGGTGAGGCGCATGATCTGGTTATGGCTTTCGAGGAGACGGGTAAAATGGCGGAACTTCGCCTGTACCTCGCGCAGAGCGGCTTCGGCGCCGCCCGACGAACTGTCCGATGAACCATGCGCCGGCTTCATGAAGTCTTTCCCTCTGAGGCGGCGGTAACCGGCGGGGTTGACGTGGATCCCGGTGAAGGCCGCCCCGGACAACGCAATATCGACCGGCACGGCGATGAAAGCAACCTTAATCGGTATCGTTCGCCCCGTGGGTGCGCGATGACCGGCGGGGGCGAAACATTCAGGACCGGCCGGCGTACACTTTCACTATGGATGCCGGGTCGATCGGGGCCGATGGAACTCGCATCGTCGGTTGACAGCGCCGCCGCCCGCATATACTTTAGGAGATAACCGCCGAAATCCAATACATCGGAATCGATATCCGCATGATCAAAGCAGAGCATTTGCGAAAGCAGTACGGCGATCTGATCGCAGTCGACGATATCTCGTTCGAGCTGAAGCCGGGCGAGACATTCGGCCTGCTCGGCCCTAACGGCGCCGGCAAAACGACAACCATCAACATGCTCGTCGGGGTGCTTCCGCCCGACCGCGGGAGCGTGACAATCGACGGCGCCGCCGATCCGACCACGGCCGCGGTGCGCCTCAAGATCGGCCATGCCCCGCAGGCGCTGGCGCTCTACGACGAACTTACCGCGCAGGAGAACCTCCAGTTCTTCGGACGCCTCTACCGCCTGACCGGCGCCGGACTTACCGAACGGGTAAACGCCGCTCTCGAGTTGGCCGGGCTCACGGAGCGACGGAATGACCGCGTCAAGACATTCTCCGGCGGCATGATGCGCCGGCTCAATCTCGCCTGCGCGATCGTGCACGACCCGCCGATTCTCCTGCTGGATGAACCGACCGTCGGGGTCGATCCGCAATCACGCAATCTCATCTTCGAGAACATCGAGAAGCTCCGCACCCAGGGTCACACGATCGTCTACACCACACACTACATGGAAGAGGCGCAGCGGTTATGCGACCGCGTTGCGATTATCGATCACGGCCGTGTTCTCGCACTGGATACGGTCGATCGACTGATCGAGACCCACGGCGGCAATTCCGTAATCGAGGCGGAGCTGGAACGTCCACCGAAAGATCCGTCGACGCTTCCGGGCGAACTCGACGGACTCAACCTCCGGATCGAAACCGATCGTCCGCTCGAGACGGTCGCCCGCATTACCGAAAACGGCCTGCGCTTTCTCAAGCTCCGAATTCACCGGGCCGATCTCGAAGCGGTTTTTCTCAATCTCACCGGAAGGAGGCTGCGCGACTGATGGGTACAATCTTCACGATGGCCTTCAAGGATATCCGCCTCCTTCGGCGTGACAAGTTCGGGCTCTTCTGGGTGATAATCTTCCCGCTGCTCATGGCGCTCTTTTTCGGCTCGATCTTCTCGAGCGGGGGTAACACCGCCGGATCGATGAAAATCGCGCTGGTCGATCAGCAGAAGTCCGACCAATCGCGCGAGTTCGCCGCGCAACTGAGCACGAACGACGTACTCAAGGTAACGCCGATGCCGCTCGACTCCGCCCGCGCGCTGGTCCAACGCGGCAAACTGGTCGCCTATGTCCTCCTGAAACCGGACAGCAGCGGTGATTTCTACAATCCGTTCGCGATGCCCCCTATGGAGATCGGGATCGACCCCGCCCGCAAAGCTGAATCGGGATATTTGCAGGGGATGGTCACCGAGGCCTGGTTCAAACAGATGCAGGCAAACATGACCGACCCGGAGATGTCCCGCAATTGGATCAACAGCGGGCTCGCCGAAGTCCAAAACGACACCTCGTTGCCGGCCGATCAGCGAAGCGTACTGCAGAATTTGCTGAACAGCTACGGCGACTTTCTCGACATGACCGATACGGCCGCCGATACCGCCGCAGCCAAACAGACGTCGCCGTTCGGCTCGAACAAAATCGACGTGGTCGAGGTGACCATGAACCGTAACGAGCCGCGCTCGGCGTTTGAGATCACCTTTCCGCAGGCGCTCAACTGGGCGCTGCTCGGCTGCACGCTGACGTTTGCCCTCTCAATCGTACAGGAGCGCACCCGTGGGACCTACCACCGGCTGCGAATCGCCCCGGTCTCCCGCGCGCAGATACTCGCCGGCAAAGGGGTCGCCTGCTTCCTGACCGCGTTCGTCGACTGCGTCGTCTTGCTCTTGATAGGGATGGTCATCTTCGGGGTACGGATCGAGGGGATCGTGCCGATCGGAATCGCGTTGATCGCCAGCTCGATCTGTTTTGTCGGCCTGATGATGCTGATCAGCGTGATCGGTCGCACCGAACAGGCGGTCGGCGGCGCCGGCTGGGCAATCATGCTGGTGATGTCGATGGTCGGCGGCGGCATGGTGCCGCTCATGGCGATGCCGTCGTGGATGCTCACGATGAGCAACTTCAGCGTCGTGAAATGGGCGATCTATGCCTTTGAGGGAGCAATCTGGCGCGGCTTCACGCTGTCACAGATGATGCTGCCGGCGTCGATCCTGATCGCCGTCGGGCTGGCCGCCTACGCGATCGGCGTCAGCGTATTGATTCGGATCGATCGCTGACGCGGCCGCTCAGTTGGTGATGGTCCAGCAATACGGCCCGCCCCATTCGGGAATGACATTCGTCTGATCTGCGAGCACCCACAGCCACTGTCCCGCACTCGGGTAGAAGGCCGAATCAATACAGATCGTGCTGCCGGCGTAGCTGCTGCTGATCGGCCCGATACTGATTTTGATCCCGTCGCCGTCGAACCCGTCGGGAATGCCGCTGGCCGTGATCCGCACTCCGCCGAAACCGACCGTATCCGCCCCGCTGCCGTCATTACTCAGGTACGTGAAATAAGGCCCGATATCTACCATGCTCCCGCCGATCCCGGTCGTATCGGCAGCCAACCCGCCCCAGTGAGCGCCGCCCGGCGAATAAATCCGGAAACCATTGGTGAATCCAACCACCGCCTGCCCGGAGGTGTTGGCATAGTACAGGTGGAAAGTAATCGTTTGGCCGGTGTAGATACTGCCCGATCCGGCAGCGCCGTCGACCTGTCCTACGGTGATGCCGCTGCCGGTGATCGTGTGGCCCCCGCCGCCGCCGTCGGGTGACGTGCCGGAGTCCTCTGATTTACTGCAGCCGATTGCCAGTCCGGCCACGATAGCCAGGGCGAATATCATCAGGTGCTTGAGCATGGCGTCTCTCTTTCGTAACTCGGGTGTGCCTGCAAAATAACGCATGATCGGCTTTTCCGCCACCTCTTAAACCCCCGTCCCCCGGGAAGGGTCCGGCGGCCGGCCATCCGGGAAAACTTGTTGATTTGGCCCGCCCTGGGCGTAGTTTGCGTCTGTTCGGCAAGATCGGGCGCGCCGTGCGCGCACGGCGGCTCTCTCCGCCCCGCCCGGAACCAGCCAGCAAGAGGAGCATGCCATGGATTCAGTGAATATTACCATGACGGTGTCGTTCATCGTATACACCCTCGGCATCGTGCTGGTCGGACTCTATTCGGCCAAACTGAGCAAACAGACCAAGGACGACTTCGTCCTGGCCAACCGTGAACTCGGTCCGTGGACCTCCGCCCTGTCGGCCTCGGCGTCGGCCGAATCCGGCTGGGTGATGCTCGGTCTGGTCGGCGAAGCCTACACCTACGGGCTGGCCGCCTTCTGGATCATCCCCGGTATTGCCGCCGGTTATATTTTCAACTGGTGGTTTGTCGCCGAGCGGCTCCGCAAGGACACCCTCGACTACAACGCCGTGACGATCCCGCAGTACATCGGGGCGCGGTTCGGCCGCGACTCCCGGGCGCTGCAGATCATCTCCGTGGCGATCATCGCGCTCGCCATGATCGGCTATGTCGCCGCCCAGATGAACGCCGCCGGCAAAGCCTTCAACGCCGTCTTCCATATGCCTTACTGGCTGGGCGTCGTCAGCGGCGGGTCGGTCGTGCTCATCTACACCGTCACCGGCGGATTCCGCGCGATCTGCTGGACCGACGTCGTCCAGGCCGGGTTCATGTTCGTGGCGCTGATCGTCATGCAGTTCATCACGCTTGCTCAGCTTGGCGGCTGGCACACGTTTATGTCGTCAATCAATAATGTCGATCCCGAGACCCTCACCTGGGTCGGCGGCGGCACCGGGTTCGCCGCGGTCGGCTTCGTGATCGGACTGCTCGGCATCGGCCTCGGATATCCGGGACAGCCGCAGATCCTCGCCCGATTCATGGCGCTCAAGGACAAAGCGTCGGTGCGGCGCGGCGCGATTATATCACTGGTCTGGATGGTGCTTGTGTATTTCGGCGCGGTTTTCTTTGGCCTCTTCGCCAAGGCCTACTTCGGCCACATGGACGACCCCGAACAGGCCCTTCCCCACGCGATCGCGACCTTCCTCCCGCCGCTCATCGGCGGCTTCGTTATCGCCGCGATCGTGTCGGCGATCAGCTCGACCGCCGATTCGCAACTGCTCGTCATCTCAACCACCTTCTCGCGCGATATCTTCCCGCATTTCCGCAAATACCGCGAGAGCGAGAGCAGCGGCTACCGTCGCACGCTCTTCCATGATCGGACGCTGTTGCTGATCCTCGGTCTTATCGCCATATTCTTCGCGCTCACCGATAACCGGGTGATCTTCCTGATGGTGCTTTACGCCTGGTCGGCGCTCGGCGCGGCGTTCGGCCCGGTGCTCATTCTCGGGCTGATGTGGAAAGGCGCCAACAAGTACGGCGCGATCGCCGGGATGCTCTCCGGCGCCATCATCACCGTCATCTGGCGGGAAACACCGGCGCTCAAAGCGATGCTCTACGAACTGGTGCCGGCGTTTGTCATTTCGTTTCTGCTCACCTGGATCGTGAGCCTGCTCACCCGCGGCAAAGCCGCGAACGCAGTCACCGCCGACACCTGACACTCCCCGCCGTCGCCGGCAGGGAATCGTTTCGAATGATATGAAAGGGATGTCTCCGTGAAGCCACGTACCCGCCGGGTCCTCACCGGTATCACCATGATCCTCCTGGCGATGATAATCGGTCTCTTCATCGCCGGCTGGCAGATGCTCCGTTCGTCGGTCCCGCCGACCTCGGGCACGATCGAAGTCCCCGGCCTCAATGAATCGGTCGATATCACCTTCGACAGTCTCGGTGTCCCGCAGATCTGGGCGGCCGATGAACACGACGCCCTGTTCGCGCTCGGCTGGCAGCACGCCGCCGATCGGATGTTTCAGATGGATCTCATGCGGCGGGTCTCGCAGGGACGACTCTCCGAAATGCTCGGCGATGTCATGCTCAATCTCGATGTCCAGCAGCGGCGGGTCGGCCACAGTCGCCTGGCGCGCAAGGCGCTCGAGACGCTCTCTGAGAAAAGTCGCGCCCGACTGCAGGCGTACGCCGACGGCATCAACGCCTATATCGAGTACGGCGGCTCACCGACCTTCGAGTTCCGCCTCCTGCCGGTGTCATTCGAGCACTGGACCGTTTTCGACTGTCTCGCGCTGCTCAGTTTTGAATCGTGGTACTCCGACGCCCTCCAGAACAACGACATGTTCTACATCCATCTGGCGGAGCAAGGACAGACCGCCGCCCTGGCGAAGCTCCCCCTCGGATACCCGTCGTGGGGGCTGAGCACGGTCACCCGGGAGAACGCCCGGGCGCGGAGCGCACTGGAATCGATGCCGGCACCGAGCGGCCTCTCGGCCCGATTCCAGCGTGAGGTGGCCCGCGACATCCTGCGCACCGGTCTCGGCGCGTTTGCCGGCATCACGGCGTCGAACGTCTGGGCGATATCACCCGAAAAGTCCGCCAGCGGGCGGGCGATGCTGGCCAGCGACCCGCATCTCGAGACGACACGTCTGCCGGAGTTCTGGTATATCGCCGGCCTGCACACCCGCGACGATTCGCTCGACGTGGTCGGAGTGACTATCGCCGGGCTGCCGTTTGTCGTGATGGGCCACAACCGTCAGGCGGCCTGGGCCTTCACCGCCGGCGGGGTCGACATCACCGATTACTACAGCGAGAAGATCGATCCTTCCGATTCAGGTCTCTATCTTCTTCGGATCGACTCCACCGACGGGAGAGTCAACGAGGTGTGGGACACGCTGCAAGTCATCCACGACTCGCTCGAAGTCGCCGGGCAGGATTCGCTCGCTCACGCGACCTATCGCATCACCAGGCGCGGCCCGATTATCCCCGAGGCCGGCAACGACACGCTCGTCATCTCCGAACACTGGGCCGGCTACGACACCGATTTCAATCGGACGCTTAACGCCGCTTTCGATCTCTGCCGCAGCGCCGATTTTGAAACGTTCCGGCGCAACGTGACCTCATTCGGTGCTCTCAACGCCAACTGGATGTATGCCGATTCGGGCGGGACGATCGGCTATCAACTCGGCACGCCGGTGCCGATTCGCGGCAGCGCCGAGTATCGCCTGCCGCTTCCCGGTGCGCGGCTCGATCTCGGCTGGCAGGGCTACGAGCCGCTCGATCGGACCCCGCACGCCGAGAATCCGCCCGAGGGCTGGCTGGCCAACTGCAACAACAAGCCGGGCGGACCGATCGATATCCCCGGCACCTATTTCGCCGACCGCATCCTTCGTTTGACCGAACTGCTCAACTCCAAAAACACTTTCACGGTCGCCGACATGGAGCGGTTCCAGATGGACCGCATCGACGCTTTCCTCCTGCGGTGGAAACCGGATCTCGTGCGGTTGGTTGCGGGCCTGGATGACACGACCGGCGCGGCCCAGGCGCTCGCCGACTGGACCGGCGCTACCGATACCGGCTCGTACGCGACCGCGATCGCCGTGACCTTCGTTCGCGAGCTGGGCAAGGCGCTATTCCAGGATGAATTCGGCGACGATGCCAACGGGTTCGGGAGCTATACGATCGACGCTGTGTTCCACGACACGCTGTCGCCCTGGATCGACGACACCACGACGGCCGGTCATGTCGAAACGCGCGATGAGATCGGCCGCCGGGCGCTCAAGGCGACGCTCGAGTCGATCAATGGCCGTAAGTGGGGGCAGGTGCAGACGCTCACGATGCGTCACCCGATGGCGATGGTGTCGATCCTCAGTTCGTTGCTCGATCTGTCGTACGGCCCTTGGCCGTGGGGCGGAACGGCTTCGACCCTCGATGCTTCCTACAATTTCCCTCGCGGCGACGGCACGGTCGAAAGCATGGTCGGACCGAGCTGGCGGTGTGTGGTCGATTTTGCCGATGTCGACGGCATCGGCATGGATATGCCCGGCGGGATGTCGGGCAACCCGATGAGCCCGCACTTTTTCGACTTCAATCCGCTCTGGCGGACCGGCGCGCGGTCGATCGTGCCGCTGAGCCGGGACAAAGTCGATGCGCGTAAAGCCAGTACGCTGGTGCTGGAAGCAAAGAAGGATGAGGACGGGAAAGAGAACTAGGCGAGCAGTTCTTCGATACGATCGATATCGTCGTTGGCCTGCTGGTAGTCTTCGTGGCGACCGATATCGAGCCAGTACCCCTCAAACGGATAGGTCGCGATCGGCTCATGGTTTTCGAGCAGCGTGAGCATGAGCCGGTCGAATCCGAACGGCTCCCCCTCCGGTACGTAGCGCAGGACCTCGCGCGAGAACGCGTATACCCCGGCCGACACGGTGAACGAGAAGGTCGGTTTCTCCGTGAAGCCGGTGACCAGCCCGGTCGGGCCGGTCTCCAACACACCGTAATCGTTGCGGCTTTCGCGACGGCAGGTGGCCACCGTCAAAGGCAGCTCCTGCTCCCGATGATACGCCATCAGGGCGGCGAAATCCATATCGGTCAGGATATCGCCGTTGACGACAAGGAACTGCTGGGGCAGGTCTTCGATCAATTTAAGCGGTCCGATGGTCGAGAGCGGCGTCTCTTCCTGCGAATAATGAATCCTCATATCAAAACGGCTCCCGTCGCCGAGCGTTTCCATGATGAGATGCGAGAGGTGGTTCACCGCGATATGGGCCCGGCTCACGCCGCACCGCCGAAGGCGCTTCAGGAGGATCTCGATGATCGGATAATCACCTACCCGGACCAGCGGCTTGGGAACCTCGGCCGTTCGCGGAAGCAGGCGCGTACCCTGTCCTCCGGCGAGAATGACGGCGGTGATATCCGTATGCGACGGCATGGTCATCTCCTTTACAGGTTGCGGTAACGGCGGCTTTCCGGTTCGGCGATCTGGCCCGATTCCAG
>CAYPYM010000002.1:21444-24279 GCA_964414435.1 uncultured Ignavibacteriales bacterium
CGCGGCGATAATGGAACGGATCCCGTCGACAACCCGGTGTTTCGGCAGAAATCCAAGCGTATCACGGATGAGATCGCAGTTGACCCGATAGTCGCGAGGGTCTTCCCGCCTCGCGACGTAGGTGACGAGATCGCCGCGATCCGGCAGCTCGGAGAGGATCATCGCGACCAGATCCTGCTTGCGGTAGTTCTCGTCCGAGTGTCCGACATTGAACGCCTTCCCCGCGACCGCTTCGGGCGGCGCCATAAGAGCGAGATAGCAGGCGGTGGCGAGATCGAAGGTGTGGCAGTACGGCCGCCAGAACTGCTCGCCGTAGACCTCGAGCTTCTTCCGCAAGAACAGATCGCGCGTGAATTCGTTGACCGTGAGATCAAACCTCGGCCGCGGCGAAAGACCGTAGGCGGTGGCGAATCGAAGGCAGACCGGCGAAAACGTATCGCTTCCGAGCCCGAGCAGATGCTCTTCGAAACCGACTTTCAGTTCGGCGTACAGCGACACCGGTCGCAGCGGGCTGGCCTCATCGCACATCGCCAGTTCGCTGTCCATCTTGCCGTAGTTGCTGCAGGTGGAAGCAAAAATGAAGCGCCCGACACCGTGCTTGACGGCCCGGGCGGCGAGCTGCTCGGAACCGAACTTGTTCACCGCGACCGCCAGTTCGGGATCTTTCGCGCAGGCCGGGTCGCCGACAATCGCCGCGAGGTGCACGACGCGATCGACGTCTTTCAGGGCCGTGTCGATATCGCGCTTGTGGCGCATGTCGCCGCAGAGCAATTCAAAATGGGGATCATGCTCGAGACCGAGAAGCGTTTCACCGCCGAACAAGAAGGAGTCAAGCACCCGCACGCGCAAACCGCGCCGGAGCAACAGCCGGACGAGGACCGAGCCGATATAGCCGGCGCCGCCGGTTACGAGAACGACGGCGCCCGATTCGGATGATCCCCGGGGACTCATAGCTTCTTGAGCAGGCTGTTCGCTTCCTGAAGGTCCGGTCCGACCAGGCCGTGATCGATCGCGGCCTGCAACTGCTCCCTGGCCTCATCCTTTCTGTCGTCGAGAAAGAGCGTCTTCCCGTACATGAACAGCGGGACCGGCTCGCCCATATACGAGTGGCTGGCTTTCGAGGCCTCACCGCGGGCGAGGTCGATCCGTCCGACCTGAATATAGACGTGCACGAGGTTCATCCAGGACCTGAGACTGCTGCGGTCGTCGAATACCGCCCGGCGGGCGAGATTTTGCGCCCGGTTCTGTTCGGTGTGACCGTCGGCCAGGATCCGCGAGAGCCAGAGGTTGCTGAGAACGTGGTAGGTGTTGGTCTTGAGATTTTCCTCGAGCAGATCGATCGCCGCCTGAGTTTCGCCCAGACCGTTGAGCGCGCGAGCGCGCTGGGCGCGGAGATCGAGATCCGACGGCTCCCGGCCGAGGCCTTTCTGGGCCAGGGAGTTGGCTCTCTGGAAATCATTCACGTCGTTACAGAGACCGGCCGCGATATCGTCCAGGTCGGGGTCCTCGGTCGGCCTGTTTTCGATCCAGTCGGCCAGCGACCGCATCTGGTCCGTTGCCCAGACCCGCAGCAGCGCACGATGCATCCTTTCGAAAAGCTGGTAATCCCCGCTCACCTTCCCCGCCGCGCCGACAAAAATCGCAAGTCCGCTGTCGGGCTTGCCCGCCTCGACCATGGTGATCCCCCGCAGACAGGCCAGCTCGGGATACATATCGGCGAACTGGGGATAGCGGTCAAACAGGGCCGCGGCCTTGCCGAACTCGAGCATCCGTCGGTACATCTCCACCTCATGTTCAAACGCCGGCCGGTAGTACTGGCTGGTATCGAGCACCTGCGCGTACAGCTTCGCGGCACGATCGAACTTGCGCACGAGGCGATCGCCGTAGATGTCGGCCAGACCGGTGACCCAGGCGGGATCGGCGGAGCGGTAGGTCAGGATGTTCTTTTCGGCATCATGGAAATCATCGAGCCGGCCCGAATTGTATTGCAGAAACATCTGGTTCAACTGAAAATCCATCCGCGCAGCCAGATTCGGGCGCACCGTCTTAAACCGGGGGAGGGCGACCGGGTCGCGAATGAGCGTAGCCATCTTCATCGTCATCAGGTAATTCATCAGGGCGATAAAGTCCTTGTCGTAATCCTTATCGAACATCTCGGTTATGAGTATCTCGATATCGGTGGCGACGGTAAGCTCGTCGCCCTTCCTGCCCTTTACGTCCATCTCGTACATACGTGAGCTGACAGTCTTCCCGGCGTTGATAATGATCTTGTCCGCCATGTCCCCCGCTTCGGTCATCCGGCCGCGGGCGACGAAGTACTTGGCTTCCATGATCGACGTCACGATCTTGGAAAGCCCGAGCGCCTTGAGCGTCGCGAGTGTCTGCCGCGCCTGGAAGAAGTAGTGATGTTTGATCAGGAAATCAAGATGGGTCAGGGTCAGGGCGAGATCGTCACCCGAGAGTCTCACCGCCCGCTGACCTTCGACCACCGCCGAGTCCAGCAGGCCGATACTCTCGAGATAAAGCACCGCCTCGGAAGCGACCGCGGCACTCTCGCTGTTGCTGTTCATCACCACCCGGTAAACCGAATCGGCCCCGGTTCGATCATTTTCCGCCAGCAGCGCTCGCGCCCGGACAAGGTTAAGGAGATTGCGGTCGGCACCGCGGGCGGCCGCGCTGTCAAGCAGCGCCGGAACCCGTTTGGGCACATCGACATTGATCATCGCTTTGGCCAGCAGGAGGTAACCCTCGGCTTCCTCGGGATCGCGGGCCACGAAAGCGCTGGCGGCATCGGAGGCATCCCGGTAAAGGCCGAGCCGGGTGTAGATGCGATAC
>CAYPYM010000003.1:0-16511 GCA_964414435.1 uncultured Ignavibacteriales bacterium
AGTCCCAGCGAAGTCCGAGCGACGCGATCATCGATCCGTACTCGAGCTTGTCGCGGAAGTAAACGGTACCGTTCCAGGGCTTGTAGGCGAACATGTCGCGGAACGCGCCGCGGTCGGGATAGCTGCCGCTGTCGGAGCGGCCGGTGTAGAGCACATACGGTTCTTCGATTCTCTGGTACGAGAAGTCGAGCCGCCGCAGCGCCACGCCGCCCTTCAATTCGTGATTGCCGACCTGGCGGAAGATCTTGACCTCGCCTCGGGCCGACCGGGTATGCTGGGCCGCCCAGAGCGCGGTGGAACTGTATGACAGCGGGTCGAGGAAGTTGCTGGTACCACCCGCGTCCCACCTGCCGTTGCCGTTGCGATCCACAAACGGTTCGCCGGGGTTGTAGCGCTGGTCCGGCGCGTCGTAAACGCCGTTGCCGTTCCAGTCGATATACGGTGTCCCCTCGGTGTACGGATCGTTCGGTCCGTCGTGACGACCGTTGTGGTTGTAGTCCATGTTGGTCGGGCCGACCGCCATCACGAAGCCGTCGATACCGAAGTCGTACACGCCGTTGCCGTTGTAATCGATAAACGGCTCGCCGATGATCGAGTCACCGTCGGTGTAGGTCTCCGGCGTGCGGGTGTTGATGTTGCTGACCCGGTAGCTGTCGAGAATGCCGTTGCCGTTCTTATCGTGGAGGTAGTCGCCCTGATCCCAGACGCCGTTGCCGTTGAGATCGATAAACGGCTCGCCCTCGAGATTGTCGATCACGCCGTTGCCGTTGAAGCGGAAACCGATATCGCCGTTGACCGCGCCCTGCTGGTTGTTCCAGACGGCGTCGGCTTCACTGCCGGTGTAGCCCGCGCCGGTGAAATCGGTGCCGTAGCTGGCGGTGTCGGGGAACAGGTTGATGATCGGTTCCGGCGGGTCGTACACGCCGTTACCGTTACGATCGTCGAACGACTCCCAGTCATAGTCGAAAGTGAACTGATCGGGGTCAAGTCCCTTGCCGGGGTTGTTCGGGTCGCCCGGCTTCTGCGACTTGCTCTGGTCGAGATACGAGAACACGGCCTCGTAGTTCATGTTCTTGTTGATCGACTGCGAGATTTCGAGCGACAGCGAGTTCCACTTGTCCTCGTAAATCGGAGCGGTGCTCGGTGTGTAACGGTAGTTCCAGTCGAAAAGGCGGTTGCGAATCTGAGACTGCTTGTAGGAAAAGATGAAGCGGAGGTTCTGACGGGGCCGGAACTTCAGGTTGGCCATCCAGTAGTACCGGTTCTGCAGCCGCTCCGGCACGTGAACGCCGAACAGGTCGAAGAAGCCGGCGTCACGCCGGGTGGCCGGCGTGTCGTATGATTCATACTGGTAGACGCCGTCGCTCTTGTCCAGCTCGGCGTACAGGTAGTACGTGAATTCCTTGTCCTCGAGGAAATGGAGGCCGAGCGCCGGGAGGATCTTGTTCTTGAAAAACGGGTCCGGGCCCGACAGGGAGAAGCGCATATAGTCGTTGTTGCGCGAATACTTGTTGAGATCCTTGTTGCCGAAGTCGTCGGTGATGTACTGGAGGTCCAGCCGGGTGTTGTCACGCGAGCCGGTCTGGGTCGTGATCTTTACGATACCGGAGAGTGCGTCACCGTACTCGGGGTCGAACCCGTCCTTGATGACCGTGAACTCCTGGATGGAGCCCGACACGAGCGACATCTGGGCACCGGCCTGGCCGAGTCCGCCGAGCGGATCGTTGAGCGGGACACCGTCGACGATGTAGCTCACCTCGCCGGCGCGGCCGCCGCGGATGAAGACTTCACCCTGGGTGTTGGTGACGACACCGGCGACGTTCTTGATCAGCTCGTCGACCGTGGTCACGGGCTGCTTCTCAATCGTCTCCCTGGTGATCGTCTGCTGGTTGGCAACTTCGTAGATCTGGAGCTGATCCTGCTTACCGACCACCTTAATGGTCTTCTCGAGTTCGGTGGTCTTTTTCTCCAGAGCGAACGACTGCTCGGAGGTGATGTCGGCCTTCACCGGCACGTCATCGACTTCGAGCGTGTTGTATTCGATGTTGCTGATGCGCAGGGTGTAGCTGCCCGGTTCGACCTGGGTAATGCTGTACTTGCCGTCGAAGTCGGTCATGGCACCGCGCTGGGTTCCGACCAGCAGCACCGACGCGCCGACGACCGGCTCACCGGATTCCTTATCGGTGATGATACCGGAAATTTTACCGGTGGCCGCGGCGAAGACCGTCCCGGCTGATGCGACGGCCAGGAAAACTCCCAATGCGCCTAGAACCAGGAGTTGCCGCCTGAGACTACCAAACATGAGTGCTCCTCCTCGAGACTATTAACAACTATTTCATATCCTATCCGAGAGGCTCAGGCTGTCGGCGGCGTTGATGCATTGATCCGGTTGCTGACTCCAAGCCTTTGCGCGCCTGAAAGATACTAACCAATGCGAGCGGCGCTTCCGCCTGAGATGTTTGCCCTCCAAGGCCTGCAGGCGTCTGCCGTATGTAGCAGTAATGACACCCACTTAAGACCGGAAATTAGCCACTGCCGCCGGGCAAAGTCAAGCGATTTTTTGCCCGTCGCGACGCCCTTTCTCCCACTATAGACTGGCGTCAACCATATCGTGTTTAATCATATCCCGACGCTGTTCGGAAAATTTCTCCACTATCGCACGCCGCACGTCGGCGTTCGCACGCTCGGTGTCCGACAGTTCAGAGACGACGATATCCAATCCGAGGGCGCTCCCCATCTCGCCCGCAAACACCGCCGCGTACTCACGAAATTTCTGTGCGGTAAGGGGATGCAGATTGTCCCGACGGTTCCCCGGACACACCGGACCGTCGAGCGCCGGGTGATACGCGACACCGTCGATCTTGATAGAACCGTGCTGCAACAGCGCCGGCCCGATCCGCCGCTGCGCCGAGGCCACCACCTTGCGTTGGCCGGCAACGATTTCGTGGCGCGCCACCGACGCAAAACAGGGTGCGGTGTGGAAGAACGACGGCCGCTTGTCGGCCTGCACGGTATGACGCAGATACTGCGACTCGGTTCCCAGCCGGGCGAGGAACCCGGTGAGCGCCTCGGCGATCCGCGCCGAACTTTGCGCCACGCTTTCGCCCAGCCGGGCGTCGTCGAAACCGTCGGTGTTAACCGCCACGGCGTAAGTCAGTTCGGATTCGTCGTGGTAGAGCGCCCGCCCCCCGGTCACACGCCGGATCAGGGTCGTGCCGCCGAGCGCGGCGCGGTCGACCGCCCGGTCGCGCCGCTGGTTGAGACCGAAGGTGATCGCGCCCGGCTGCCAGGAGTACAGGCGAAGGGCGACACAACCGGGTGTGTCGAGAGCGATCCGGAACAGGGTCTCGTCGATCGCCATGTTCAGGAACGGATCGAATGCGAAGTGCAAGAAAAAGCGGGCCGGTATCATAGGCGGCAATATAACGCCGTCGGCGCCGAGGACAAGTGCCGGGCGAAAGATTTGACGGAATGTGCCGGACGGTCAGGAGCCGGATTGTTTGTCGCGCCAGCGCCGGGCCAGTTCGACCTCACCGAGCGGACCGCTCCCCTTCACCCTGAGGCTGTCGGCGAATTCGCGCGCGAAATCGCGCTGGACATAGATGTTTATCGCGGCCGTGACGAGCATCGCAATCGCCGCCCCGCACGATGCCAGCGCCATGTCTTTGTGGGCATCCCAGACATCCCCCTGCGTCCCGAGATACGCCGCGCCGAGGTCCCCTCCGACCGCCGCCGCCGCCCACCACTCGATCAGTTCGAACAGCATCGAGGTCGACATGGTGACATCGAGCGGCAGGAAATACGACCAGAACCCGCGCGCTTCGGCCACCCGGCAGAACAGTTCGCGGATCGGATAGGCCAACAGGAGTCCGTAGGAGAAATGCACGACGCGATCGAAATTGTTGCGATCCCAGCCGACCACGGAATTGAACGTGCGTCCGAAGACTGCGCTGAACCAGGTGTCGTACGGCACCTCGGCGTAAGTGTAGTGCGCGCCGACTTCGTGCAGGCAGAGGAACACGAAGATGAGCGTGTAGGAGAGGCGCGAGAGCGGCAGGCGGTTGTAGGTGAACAACAGGAACGCCATGAGGACGACCACGAGGCCGTTCTCGAGCGCCCAGTCCTTGCGGTCGCTCGGGCCGAACGCAAGGATGGCGAACCAGACCAGGAACAGGCCGGCGAGAACCAGCACATAGCGGCGGTGGGATGCATCGGTTTTCATCGGCACCTCGGTTGTTGGCCGCGTTCGTTCCGGCCCGTTCGGACTCGAAGCGGTGGGGTTTTGTATTCGGATCGGACGGAATAACTTTGACGATACGTAGACATTGGCGAGAATGCTGTCAACAAGAATCCGTCTGCCGCACATCCAGCCGTCCTGCCACAAAAAAAGCGGCTCCGGTAACCGGAGCCGCCTCTGATTTCACATTGGTGCAAACGGATCAGTTCATGTCGAGCCGCGCCGTGTCGATATTGTACTGCTTGATCTTCAACCGAAGGGTCGACTCCGGTATGTTCAGCAGCGCCGCGGCATGTTTTTTCACACCGCCCTTCTCACGCAGCGCCCGAATGATGAACTGCTTCTCGTGCTCGGCGAGATAGTCGTACAGCGAATAGCTCTGGGTGAATTCGACGTCGTCGGCATTGACGATCGTCGTCTCGCCCACCACGTGGTCGGCGATTCCCTTGAGCTTACCCGACACCATGTCGGACGCGATCGTCCGACGGTCTCCGGCGAGCAGGGCGAGCTTCTTCACTTCGTTCTCGAGTTCGCGGACGTTGCCCGGCCAGTCGTAGGCGAGCAGCATCTTCATGACCTCGGGATCGATATCCTTGCCGGTGCCCTCGAGGAAATGGCTCACGAGCAGCGGGATATCCTCGCGCCGCTCGCGCAGCGGCGGGAGCCGGAAGGACAGGGCCGACAGACGGTAGTACAGGTCCTGGCGGAACGGCCTGGCGTCCATCTGCACCTGGAGATCCTTGTTGGTCGCGGAAACGATGCGGACATCGACCGTGCGCGGAATCGAATCGCCCAGCCGGACCAGTTCCTTGTTCTCGAGCACGCGGAGAATCTTGGCCTGGATCGAGAGCGGCATGTCGGCGATTTCATCGAGGAAGAACGTGCCGCCGTCGGCCTCCTCAAAGAGCCCCGCCTTGTCCCGGTCGGCCCCGGTGAACGCCCCACGCTTGTAGCCGAACAGCTCCGATTCGAGGAGCGTTTCGGGCAGCGCCGCGCAGTTGACCGAGATGAACCGTTTCGCGCGCCGGTTGGAATTGTAGTGGATGGCGCGCGCGAGGACATCCTTGCCCGAACCGGTCTCGCCTTCGATCGAGATCGAGATATTCGAATTGATCACCTGCCGCACCTGCGACAGGAGGTCGAGCATCTCGTGGTTGCGGGTAATGATGTGCGGGAAGGCGGCCTGCTCCATGAGCTGGCTCTTGAGCCGGCGGTTGTCCTCGAGCAGCCGGTTCTTTTCGATCTCGGCCCACTTGAAGGCGATGAGATCGGAGAAGCCGACCGCGAAATTGAGATCGCTCTGGCCGAACGGATTGAGACTGTTGTCGGCCGTCAGCCGATCGACATAGAGATAGCTGGTGGCGCCGGTCGACATTTTGAACGGCACGACCAGGATACTCGCGACGACATCGGGGATGTCGGCGATGAGATCATTTATGAACGGATCGCGGCGGCAGTCGAGATTGAGGGTCGGTTTCGACTTCAGAATCTCTTCGCCCAGCAGCGCATCGAAGTTCTCCCCGAACTTCTTTTTCTGATACGCGGTCAGGGACAGCGAGGCCGCGACGGTGTCACCGTCGGAATCCGGCGAGTAGACGACGGCCCGGTCGCCGCCGGTCTTTTTCAACAGGATCTGGAGGATCTCGTCGATCTGGCTCGTCTTGAGATCGGACAGTTCGCCGGGGATGATCAGGTTGCCGAAGAACTAGAACTCGTTCACCTGCTAGATCGAGAGGGCCACGGCCTGTTCAGAGAGCGACTGGAGGAAGTGATGGACGCCGCGGACGCGGGCGTTTTCCTCCAGCTTGAGAAAGATCTTTTCGGCGCGGTTGAGTTTCCGGAAACCGGCGGACAGATCCCCCTGCTGACAGGAAAAGACGCCCGACTTGAATTCGGTTTCGGCAATCCAGTAGTCGAGTTTGAGTTTCTTGAAGAGGCGGGCCGCCTCTTCGTACATGACCCGGATAGCGCGCGGATCGTCGACACCGGCCTGGATAGCGATATCGGCCTGGATGAGCAGTGTGCGGGCGAGTTCGTACGGGTCGCCGACCGACCTCACCATATCCACCGCCTGGCGGATACAGTCGACGGCTTCGCCATGATCGCCGCGGGCGCTGTAGACGCGCGCCACGACGCGATTGGAGAGACCGATCTCGACCTTTTCACCGAGCGAGACGGCCAGTTCGAGTCCCTTCTGAGCGTGTTTCATGGCGTCGTCGAGATTGTCGAGCGCAAACTCGACATCGGCCAGACGACGGCTGGCCTGCGAGACCAGCGCCGAATCCGGAGCCAGCAGCAGGCCCGACTGGTAGGCGTTGGTCAGCAGCGCCTTGGCCTTGACGGTGTCACCCTTCTCGTACGCCAGTTCGCCGGCGTACTTGAGCGCGATCACCTTCTCACGTTTGAGACCCTGCCGCTCGATGATATCGAGGGCTTCTTCGAAACGACGGCGCGACTGGTTGAACTTGCGCTGCACCAGGGCGAGGATCGCCAGGGAGAGGAGGTTGACCGCCTGCGGCGCCTCGTAGTGAAGCCGCCGGTTGATTTCCAGCGCTTCCTTGAGATCGCTTTCGGCTTCTTCCCACTGTCCGAGGTGAATCCGCAGGGTGCCGAGGTTACCGCGCGACTGGGAGATCTTGCGCGGATTATCCTCGAGCATGCCGATCGCTTCCTCGAGGAAGCCGACCGCCGCCGCGTAATCGCATCGAATGTAGGCGGTACGTGCGGCCTCGTTGAGTGCCTCGACCTGACCCACCGCATCGCCCGCACGGCGGTAGGCGGCCAGGGCGTCGCGAGCCCGCATTTCCGCGTTTTTCAAATCACCGATAGCCGCGTACGACTTGGCGAGGATCAGTTGAACCCGTCCGTACCGACGGTTGAGCGGGAAGTCGGCCAGCAAACCGGCGCCGCGCAGACCGTTCTCGATCGCCTGGCGATAGTTCCCTTCGTAATAGGAACCGTCGGCCGCCAGGCTCAGGTACAAACCGTGTTCGGGGGGACTGGATCGGAAGTCGTCCTCGCTCAGAAGAGACAGGTCGTGCAGCGCAGCAGAGAACTTGCGCTGACGGAACTGCTCCTCGATCGCCATCAGGCGGTTATCGAATGAAATTTTCGGTGAGGAAAGCTTCATTACAACTGCTCTTCCTTAATCATCTCATCATGAAAGGATCACTTCGCCGCCTGATGCGACATGCCGACACCGTTCGATGTCGACGCTGAAGGACGTTCCATAGTCGCGTTCACAACCTGGTTCGTCGAGCCCGGAATCACGTAGAAATCGATAACCAATTTCAGTGTGACTTCATAGAAGAGTCCGAGGAACCAATCGCCGCCTTGACGGTGCTCGGATCCGCGGAGGATGGCGTTGATGTCACCGGGAAGGTCATCATTGTCGTGCACGGTCGTCGTGCTTCCGTGCAGCGGCTGATTACCGCCGGAGTTTTCACCATCCCACGGTCCTTCAGCGAGAACCGCCGGGGCAGCTAAGAAACAGCCGAACGCGATGAGCAACAACAGCACTGGAACCATCGTTGGGGAAGTCTTCATCGCTCTGCCTCCTATAGAGTGTAGCTCCTGCCTGACGCAGTGGATTGCGACAGGAGTAGTATGACCTGATACAAGTGCGCAGATTTCGCGCATACCTTGCCACCAGCAAACTACCCTCAAGCTACCCTATTGTCAAGCAATATGTTAGAAATCGCAGTTTCTGCGCCGCGCTTCTTCCAAACGCATGGCCAGCCGTGACTGGCGCGGCATCATCGCCTGCTGCGGGCAGGTCGCCGCACAGCGGTGACAGCCGATACATAGGTGCGGTTCGAAAGAAGGCTGTGGCGTCTGCTCGGACGAGCGTAAGGCTTTGGTGGGACAATTCTTAACACATACGCCACAGTTATTGCAGGCGGCCTGATTAAGGGTCGGACGACTCCAGATGAACGGCCCGATCAGTCCGGCAACCATGGCCGGCACCCCGCCGAACCACCTTCGGCCGGCCGCGAGACGGTTCAGCGAGCCACTTTCCCAGTTATCTCCGACGGTCTTGATCGCTTCCGGCCAGCCGATTCCGAGACCCGATTCGGATGCGAGTCGCACCAGGTCGAGGTTCTCCGCCGAAAGCCCCGCCACGGCCCCGACGATCGCGTCGATCGCGACTCCGTCGGCCGAAACCGCAAGGAGTGAGTCGTCGGCTGAACCGTCGCCGGCCCCGCCCGTCTCCCCCGCTTCGAGCCCGTCGAGGATGGTCAGTCCGGGTGCGACCGCGGCGTAGAGATCCACCAGGGCGGCAATCCGCGCGGCACGAGAACCGCCGCCCGGAAGCAGGGCGACCTTCTGAAATCCGGGGAGGACCCCGATGACGTTTTCGATCGCACCGCTGAGCCCGTACTCGGCGTGAGGTCGAAGGCGCGCGAGGTTGACAACCAGGTCGGCCTGGCGGGCCGCGACGGCAACGTAGAAGACCCGGGTCTCGATCGGTACCGCTTCGGTGCCGGCCGCCTCGAGATCGACCAGACAGAAGTCGACCGCGTCGGCGGCGGCGGTGAGCCCGATACGATGGTAGTGTCGCCTGACCAGCGTGCCGTCGAGAAACGGCGAGTCAGCCACTATCACGTAGGCTCCGGCGGACCGGATCAACCGGGCCACCAGGACGACCAGCTCGATATGTCGGCGGATCTCTTCAGGCCGGTCGCACCGAAGGTCGGGCTTGATGAGCACGACCATGCCGGGCGATATGAACCGGTCGATGCCGCCTATGAATTCGAGTGCGCGCTGTAGATCCGTCGCCAGCGGCGCGGTCGTGTCGGGGCTCCGACGGATCAGAGCTGCCGTTGATGTAAGTTCGTGCAACATGTTCGGAAAATAATACGGAAATTCAGGCGGGCCCAGTTGACCGAAAATTGGTGGCCTGATCAGATCGGTTCAGCCAACATCTCGGCGACCGCGTCGGCAACCATCTCCAGCGAGATCCCCTTCATACACTGCATGAACTGATCGCCCTTGAGGGGGCACTTGTTCTTCTCGCAACTGATGCAGTCGAGGGAGTCGAGATAGACGAGCCGCTTGCGGGCGGCCATCGGTGAGGTGGCCCGGGGATCGTCGGCGCCTGACAACACCACCACCGGCGTTCCGACCGCCGCGGCGAGATGGGCCGGCCCGGAATCGTTCCCCACGAAGAGGCGGGCGCGCGACAGGACCCCGGCCGCCTCGCGGATAGTAGTCTTGCCGGCCAGGTTGAGCACTTCCTTGGTGGAGGTCGCCTGCGCGATCGCGTGGCCGTCGTCGCGGTCCTCGCCCGATCCGATCAGGATCACCTTGAGTTTGTGGCGGGCGATGAGCTGCTTGATCAGGGCGATGTAGTTGTCCATGCCCCAGCGCCGGGACTCGGCCACGGCACGAAACGCCACCGCCGCGAACGGCTCGCCCTCGCCGACTCCGAAACTCGTCATCAGATCGTTGCTCCGACTTACATCTTCGTCGTTCATGAAGAGCTTCGGCTTGACATACGGAAGATCCATCGCCGCGCCGCGCCGGAGCAGATCGAAATAGAGTTCGCTGCGGTGTTTCGAGTTGATCGGCGCCGGAAGCGCCAGCGGTTTGGTCAGCAGCAGTCGGCGGCCGTCGGCGATATAGCCGATCCGCTCGGTCACCCCGGCCAGCTTGAAACCGGCGGCGGCGCCGAACGACGGCGGCAGGATGTAGCCGATGTCGAATCCGCGGGGAGCGATCATGTCCTTGATTTTGACCACGGCCATCAGACCGTGCACGTGCTGGGGCGGGATCTCGATAATGTCGTCGACCGCCGGGTTAGGGCGGAACAGATCGACCAAGTGCCTCGGCGCCAGGAGCGTGATACGCGCCCCGGCGTGCGCCTCCCCCGCCTGGTTGATCGTCGGCAGCGCCATGACGCAGTCGCCGAGATGATTCGGCGTGCGAATGAGTACTTTGGGTGGCATTATCCGGTAAACTTAGCCTCCAGGTCGTACGTGTCAACGAGATAATTCTGGAGTTCCTCGAGGTACTTCTGCCGCGCCTCCAGCCAGGCGACACTGACCTCGAGATAGGTAATGCGCGAAATCTGGCCGTCGTCGAAGCGGTCTTTTGCGATTGTGAGACGGTTCCTGGCGAGGTCGATCTGTTTCCGGAGCACATCAAGCTTCCGTTCGGAGACGTCGATCGAGCTCACCAGGTTCTTGATCTCGGCTTTGGCCGCCCGGCGCTGCCGCTCGAGTTCGATTTTGGCCTTCTGCGCCTCGATTTCCTGGGCTCGCACGCTGGCGCCCGACGCGCCGCCGTCCCAGAGCGGATACGACAGCTCGAGCCGAACGCCCCAGGTATTGAGATTCAGGTTCTGGTCGCCCTGCAGTGAATTCTCGACGCGTCCGGCATCTTTACGGTAATTGGCCGATAGGGTGCCCTTGATACCGGCGGCCGACGCGGCATAGTCGGCGGCCCGCTTCGCCTTGCGGTAGTCGTACTCGGCTTTCTGGATCGGTATCGACCGATCACTCGATGCCAGCAGCATCTGACGGTCCGCCGCCGTATATTCCGAAACCGCGTCGGGCGGCACCAGATTGAGACTGTCGGCGCTCTCGAGTTCGAGCAGGATTACCAGGTCCTGGAGCTTTGTGGAAAGTGCGTTCTGGACATCGTATTGATTGAGCTCGGCGTCGAGCCGGGCCGAGGACGACTTCAGCCAGTCCTCCTCAGACAACACGCCGTCCTCGAATTTCGATGAATCGATCCCTGCCTGAAGGCGGGCCGATTCGAGTTTTTCGGCGGCGATCTGTTTCTGCACCTGCTGCTGGAGCGCCCCGACGAAGGTCTCCGCGACCTCCTTCTTGAGCGCCGCGATCTCTTCATGCTGGGTCAGGCGCGCCAGTTCCAGGTCGTCCTTGTTGTTGTTCAGTTCATTCTTGGCATCGGAAGGCTGAAGGATGGGCTGGTCGAGCGTCAGATCGAACGAGCCGAGCCGCTGCTTCTGGGTTACGGTCACGCCGCTCTGGGGATAGTCCGAGTTGATGCCGCTCAGATACGTCTTGAGGTTGAGTTCGCCGCCGGTGATGAGACTCTGTTTCAGTCCGATAAACGACTCGAGATCGAGCGTCGTGCGCAGCCCCACGATCTTCTGGGTGCCGCCGCCCTCGGGATAGGTATACTGCTGACGGGATTCCCACGACGGCAGGGTGCCGTTGAGCGAAATTTCCGGGAGATAGAAATTGACGCGCTTGGCGAAGTAGTTTCGTTCGGCGACCTCGAGGTTTCCTTCGATGATCTCCGAGCGGCTGGAGCGCTTGAGCACCATCTGCATGGCGTCGTTGTAGGTCAGGTCGCGCGCGGCGGCGACATCCGCCCCGAGCAGGATGGTCAGGGTCAGAAGGACGGCGGTGGTTGCGGCGCGCCGTATCACGATGTTAGAAAAGTCCATGACGGTTCCTTATCCCTCGAGACTGACAGGCTTTGTTACCGGCTATTCGTACCGGAGCGAATCGATTACATCGAGCCGGGCCGCCTTGTTGGCGGGATAGGCTCCGAAAATGACGCCGACCCCGGTCGAGACGCCGACCGCGAGCACGATCGAGTAGATCGAGACGATCGTGGGCCAGTCGGCGTAGAACGAAATCGCCTTCGCCAGGATCACGCCGACCGCCACGCCGACCGCGCAGCCGACCAGACAGATCGCAACCGATTCGATCAGGAACTGGCGCATAATGTCCCGCCGGGTGGCGCCGACCGCTCGTCGCACCCCGATCTCGCGCGTTCGTTCGAGGACGGTGGCGAGCATGATATTCATGATGCCGATTCCGCCGACCAGAAGGGAGATCGACGCGATCGCGCCCATGACGATATTGAAAATCTGCTGGGTCTTCTCGGTCTGGCGCAGGAGCGACTCCGGCACGACAATCTCGTAGTCATCGACACCGAAATGCCGCCGCTGCATGATGCGATCGACCAGCCGGTTGACCGCCTCGACATATTTCAGATCGGTGACGGTGATGGTGAGCTGGTCCAGCTCGGGCGTCTGATAGGGCTGATCGGTCGTCGTTGTCGACACCCACCGGCGGCCGAAGCTCTCCCCCGAGGTCGCCGGCACCCGCGGCAGCTTCTTGGCCGCGGTGCTGTAGGGTATGTAGATATCGTCGTTGAGATTCTTCAGTTCGAACCCCTCGACTTTTCCCCGGCCGATATATTTGTCGGCCATCACGCCGACCACTTTGAAACTGAGATCGCCGATCCGGACCGACTCGCCCATCGGATCGGAGAAGGCAAACAGCGCCCGCTTCGCCTTGGCGCCCAGGACACAGACCTGCTCGAAATTGTCGATGTCACTGGCCGTGATGAACCGGCCGGTCTCCACCTCGATCGACGACGAGTAGATGTAGTCGGGGACGGTCGCCACGACGCGCACGGAAGCTTCCGCCGAACCGAAGTAGACCGTCTTGACCGCCTCAAAGCGCTGCGGGACGACATTCGCGACGAGATTGGAGAATTCGGAGATATTGCGGGCGTCTTCGAGACACAGCCCCGGCGACCGGGCCAGCCCCTGATCGCTGCTGAGGCTGGCGTCGGGGACGCGGGCGTTCACGATGACGTTGTTGATACCGAGGATCGAGATCTGCTGGAGCGCTTCCTGCTTGGCCCCCTCGCCGATCGACAGCATCGATATCACCGCGCCGACGCCGAAAATGACGCCGAGCATGGTCAGGAAGGTTCGCAGCTTGTGGGCAACCAGCGAATCAAGCGAAATCTGGAAAAGGCGTTCGAAGTTCATCCGCTGCGTCTTCTGCCTCCGCCCCGGCGGCCGTTTTCGCCCTGTGACGGCGGCTTGGTGCGGTCTTTGTTCATCTCCGGCTCATCCGCTTTATCGCCGGGGAGACCCTGCTCGTCAAGCGTCGGGTCGACCAGGCAAACCTCCTCGTTGCCCTTCAGTCCGTCGGACACTTCGATATACATGTCGTTTCGACGGCCGACCGCCACCTCCCGCTTCTTGCCGCCCTTGAGATAGACGACGGTCGTATCGTTCTTCTCGAACACCGCCTCCAGCGGCACCGAGACGACATCGGGCAAACGGTTCACGACGATATTGCAGGCGGCCGACATGCCCGGCTTGAGCCGGACATCCTGTTCGAGAATGCTTACCTCAACATCGAACACGTTGATCTTCGAGCCGGGCTCCTTGCGACGGGCCAGCGTGCCTTTCTTTGTCACCTTGCCCGGGAACTGGACATCGGGATACGCATCGAGCGTCACGAGGACTTCCTGTCCGGTGTCGACTTTGTTGGCGTCGACCTCGGACACGGTCGTCTCGACCATCATCTCGCCCAGATCGGGGAGGTTGACCAGCCCCTGGCCGGGCCAGGGCGAGTCGCCTTCCTGCACCTTCTCCATCGAGCTGCCCTTCCAGATTTCGAGATAGACGACCAGTCCGGGGATGGGCGCTTTCATGGTCAGCTGTTCGAGTTCGCGCTGCGCCTGATCGACTTTGTCGCTGGCCCGATTGACTTCAACCTCGGCCTTCTGGACATCGGCGGTGAGCTGATCGAGCTTGGCCTTGAAATTGAGCTGGGCCAGTTCGAGCTCCATCTTCGCTTCCTCGGCGACCCGGGGCGCTTCGTACTTCTTCTCGTCGTAGTTGCGCCGGGACTTTTCGAGATCGAGATTGAGCTGCTTTTCCTGAATCGTGTATTCCTGTTTGGCTCGTTCGAGGGCGGCCTGCGCGATCTTCAGATTGGACTGGTTCTCCTGTAATTCGGACATCTGCTCGGTGGCATCGAACTTGATCACCGGGTCACCCTTCTTGACGGTCGACCCTTCCGGCGCCAGCCACGTGATCTGGAGACCGCGAATACGGGGCGCCGACAGCGTCACCGCCCGCTTGGCGTCGACCGTGCCGTTTTCATCGAGCGAAATGACGAACTCGCCGCGCTTCGCATGCGCGGTCGGGATGTCAATCGAGGTGGTGAACAGGGCGTTGACGACGAGGTAGCCGCCGAGCACGACGGCTGCCACGATGATCACATAGATGTATTTCTTCACGAAGCGGATCCTTTATCAAGTGAGTCGCATGCTCTCATTCTCAAGTGGCCGGATGGATGGGATATACTCCCGGTTTTACTGACTTCTACTGCCCGAACGTGGCAAAGGTTGCCTCTTTTTTCGATCATTTCCACCGCCGGTGCGTCCACATCCACATCGACGGGTACCGCCGGATGTGATCTTCGAGGAAGCGATGGTATCGCCGCGTCATGTCGTCGATCGCCTCGTCCGAATCGTCGTTTGCCGGCGGGTAAATCGGGTCGCCCGCCATGAAGACGTGCCGGTCGTAGCGCTCCCGTCGCAGCATAAACGGCAGCAGCGGCGCGCCGGTCTTGACCGCAAACATCGCCGGGCCGCGGGCCGCCTGGGCTGTCCGGCCGAAAAAGTCGATCGGCAGGCCCGAGCCGGTGTGCTGATCGCCGGCGATTCCGATCAGCCGGTTGGCTCTCAGCGAACGAATTACCTGCCGGGCCGCGGTCTGGGCCGGAATCATCCCGACTCCCATCGCACTGCGAAACGAATTGAGCAACCGGTCGACTTTCGCGTTATGTTGCACCCCCACCAGCAGATCCATCGGGTATCCCTGCACCGCGAACCAGGCCCCCAGCATTTCCCAGTTGCCGAAATGGGCGGTGCAGACCATCGCGCCGTGGCCGCGGGCGAGGGCCTCGTCGATGACGGCCTTGTCCGGACCGGCAACGATCCGGTCGAGTTGCTCGCGCGGGGTCACCGGAAAGCGGGCGATCTCGATGAGCGAACGCGATACGCTCTGGAACACCTCGCGCGCGATCTGCTCAAGCTCGGGCTCGGAGTATTCACTCCCGAGCGCCTGCCTCAGGTTGTCGAGCGCGATGCGACGCCGTGAACCGTATAGCCGGTAGACGAGTGATCCGAGCTCGGCGGCAAAGCGGTCGGCCGCTTTGGGCGACATCAGGCCGACCAGTTTCGTGCCGGCGAGGGCGAGAGTGTATTCGACCGTGTCGCTCAGTGTCGCCATGGTTCGTCGTCGTCGGGCGTCTCCGGATTGTCGGGGTCACCGTATTCGAAATCGGTGGACTGGTACTTTTCGTCCCGGTCCCACTTCTTGTAATAGTCACGCCGCTTGCGGTAGCGCAAAAACGCCCCGAGCACGACGATCAACGCCAGTATCAGCCAAAGCCACATGGTATCCGCCAGTATCGTAATGAGGTTGAACCGGTCGCCCCAGTAGGTTTGAAACTCCGTTTCAAACTCGCTGTAGGTGGCGCCGGTCGAAACCGTCAGGGCCTCATCAAAAGAACCGCCGCTGCGGATTTCGTCAAGGAATTTGTTGACCGATTCGTCGCCGTAGGTGTCGAAAAAGTATTTCACGGCGATATTCGACTCGGCGTAGGCCACCTGCGCCTTCGATTCGCTGAAGCGATTCAGCTTTTCGATCTCGGCCAGGGGGATGAACCGGTGGAAGATCGCCGCCAGGCTCATCGAGAGGTTATCGCTCCAGCTCCACTCGGTCGACACCATCTGGGCCAGCCCTTCGTCGAACCAGCGCGGTGCGGTGAACAGTCCGGTCCGGTGAGCCAGAACGAGGTGGCTGTATTCGTGCGCCAGCAGCATGCTCAGCGGCTTGCCGACATTGAACTTGTCGGGCGACTTGATCACGATCCGGTGACGGGGCGGGAAAGCGGCCGCGGCGCCCCAGTCGGGGAATTTGCCGCGGATCAGCGTCTGGAACTCGTCGAGCGTGCCGACCAGGTAGATATCCGGCTTGTAGTCGAGCGAATCCTGCACCAGACCAATCAGCTCGCGGCGGGTTCGCTCGAGCACCGAATCGGCCATGTCGATATAGCGGGGATTATCGAAATAGAACGTGAAATGCGTCCGTTCGACCGGTTCCGGCAGGGCCGCGACGGAGAACGTAGAGGCGGCGACGCCGAAAAGCGCGATGAAGAGCAGGCGGATGAGGTCCAGACGGCGTATCATGGGGCTAAGTATAGACAAATAACGGCCATCCGGCAAGCGGGCAGTCGGCCGGACCGGGGCCCGAAGAGGTCAAATCCGGTTCGACGGGAACGGATTAGCACCGATGCCGGTTGACAAAGCAGACGATTTTGCATACCGTGGCGGTGAAACTAATGATTTGGTCCAGGAGACGTTATGGATATTTTTGACTACGCTATGAAAATGGAGACGGACGGCCGCGAGTTCTACCTGGAACAGGCCGAGAAAACCGCCATCCCGCAACTCAAGAAGATCTGGCTGCAGCTCG
>CAYPYM010000004.1:0-16509 GCA_964414435.1 uncultured Ignavibacteriales bacterium
TCTTGTTCGACAGGCGATTCTGTCGGTTACAGGCCGCCTCGCATTTGCGGCAGCCGATGCAGGCGACGGTGTCCACCAGCACGCCGTAGACCTCGTTACAGTCGAGCGTGCTGAGTTCGCTTCCGGCCAGGGACTCTCCGGTGAGAAGGGCAGCCGAACTGACCGCGGCGATTCCGAGAAAGTCACGTCTATTCAAGGCCATGGTGTTGTCCCTTCGTCAAACGCTACACTTTTTGGTGGACTCAATGTGAAATAAATCACATGGCCAACCAAAAAAACTTATTGTGGATAAAAGCTACCATAATATTATCGTATTGTCAAGGGGTAGACTTGAGAATTTTGTGAAAAAAATAACAAGATTTTTCCGATCACGATTATGATACGAGGCCCAGTAGATGACGTATCAAATTGGCATGGAACGTCTTAGGTTGGAAATACAACCGTTTCGACACACTTTGTCAAAAAGCAAGGTTTGCGCTATACTTGCGCATTTTTGATACCTATGATCGACCCGCACAAACGCTGATCTAAGGGAACAATATAGGCCTCAGCGGTTTCCGAGGATTGTGACTTTCTCGCCGAGGATGTCCTCAACATAGAGCAACTGGATGACCACGATGACGGCTACGGCGGTCGGCGTGGCGAGAAAAAGACCGACCGCACCGAACAGCGCCCCCATGAAAATCTGGAAGCTGATCAAAAGGGCCGGGGGGATCGACACGGCCCGCTTCTGAATCATCGGCGTGATGATATACCCCTCCAGAGTCTCCACAATAATGAAAACGAACAGGACGTATACCATCATGAGCGGGCTCTCGGCCAGCCCGACCAGCAGGGCCGGGATCGTGGCGACGGTCGGTCCGATGAAGGGGACGAAGGCGAGGATCGCCGCGATCAGGGCGAGGAGAAACGCGAGCGGCAGATGAATTAGGCGAAGGCCGATCGCGGCCAGCACGCCGACCACGAGCATCGTCATCAGCCGCCCGACCATCCACCGCTGCAGGGCGTGGGTGACACCATGGAGAACCTCCCGGGCGCGCTCCCGTTTCGATTTCGGGAGCAGACGCAGGCCGTTGTCGAGGTAGACGGCCGGGGTTGCAGCCAGGTAGATGCCGACGAAAAACACCAGCAGCATGCCGGTGATGACTCCGACGATCGATGAAAAGGCATCCGGCACGCTGACCAGCTGCCGCCGGCCGAACGGCAGTATCTCGCGGGCCGGCGGAATATTCTCAACAATCCATTTGCCCCAGTCGTGCTTCTCCAGAATGACCTTGATCTGTTCGATCGCGGCCGGAATGCGGTGGGAGAGCTGGCTGACCTGATTGGTGATGCTGGGGCCGGCCAGCCACCCCGCGCCGACGGTGCCGCCGAACGCCACGATGACAATCAGGGCGAGGGCCAGTCCGCGGGAAAGCGGAAGATGGGCCGCGAGACGTTTGGCGAGACCGTCAAGCAATATGCCGAGCAGCACGCCGGCAAACACGATCAGAAGCAATTGAGTCAGGTGACGGAGGATATATACGAGTACGGCGAGGGCGGAAATGATCGCTCCGGCGACCAGTACTCGCCGCGAAAAGAACTGGGTATCTGAGGACGTTTCGGGCATAACCACCTTCCCGATGGAGGCGCTCGGGCCGGTGAGATTGTCGTGGGTGTGGGCACGGGGTAAGGGCAACGCGATGGTTGAGAGCGGCGGCGCGAAGCGACCGGCATCTTCTCCTATAACAGGCGGCGGCGCCTGCGGTTCTGCGCGATTCTCGATTGTCCGTCGACCGGCCCGGTTGCGGCCAAATGGAGCGACGGTGACATCCGTATAACAGTGCAAGGCGGCCAGTCTTGCGCCGCCGAAGACCGAGAGGAGGCGCGCGCGGCAGCTTCAGTGCGGGCGCAGGCAACAACCAGCACAAAACAGACTGGATTTTCGGAAATACTTCTACGTGGGGAAACCAGACACGGATCATAACTGCGGCCTGTGCGGATCGCGGGGACGGGGTGTCTTTTGCCGCCTCACCGCCGACCAGATGCGCGAAGTCGAGTCGGGCCGGGCGATGGAACACCACGAGGTGGGACGTACGCTGGTCCGCGAGGGCCGTCCGGCCACTACGATCTACTGTATCCACCACGGCCTGATCAAGCTGACCCGACTCAACGGTGACGGCGAGCAACTCGCCTGGCAACTGCTCGGGCCGGGCGATGTCGTGGGCTACCGCGACGTTCTGGCCGACGGACCGTACGGCGCGACCGCCGAGACGGTGACGCATTCGCGCATCTGCGCCGTGCCGCGCGAGTCATTCGAAAAGCTGCTGCGCGAGACGCCGCAGCTCGCCCTCGACCTGCTCACCGGACTGGCGAGAGACCTTCGGCAAAACGACCGCCGCCTGACCCTCGGAGTAAGCGAACCGGTGCGGCAGCGGGCGGCGCGTTTGCTGCTGCAGCTATGGGAAGCGGAACCGGGTGACAGTGACGTACGAACGCTCACCGCCCCTTTGCTTCGCAGTGAGATGTCGCAGATAATCGGGACGACCCCGGAGACATTTTCGCGCACGCTGCGAACGCTGGCCGAATCGGGCGCAATCGAATTCGGGCGGCGGACCATGACCGTCCGCGATCCTCAGCAGCTGAGGCTGATGGCCCAGGGAGATACGGGTAGGTGAACGAGAGACGTGCCGTGAAGTTCCTTAACGGCGTTTCTTGATCCATGCGGCGAACTGACGACGGAACTCCGGAGCACCGCCGCAGGCCGGTTGGCGTACCTTCTCGACCTCGCGACCGAGACGCGCGAGTTGCGCCGCCGCCTTGTTTCCCACCGCCAGGATATCCTCGATTTTCATCAGCGCAATCAACGCATCCAGTACCGGTCCGCCCTCGGCGACCTCGGTATCCGACGGAGCGCGGTTGGAAAGAAACCCGGCCGTCTTCTTGTACGGATGCCAGGGAAAGGCATTCCAGATGACGATCTCGCGGGGATTCAGTCCGAGCCCAACGATTTCACTCCAGACGATCGTCGCCGTGTTTTCACTGAAGCCGTTGGGCTTGATAGCCTCACGACTGGTACGGCGCGGCTCGAGACCGGCAAAGACGTGATCCGGCCGGACGCCCTTCTTCGCCAGATGCCCCAGCAGGATTCGTTCGGAGGTCATCGCCATGCCGGAAAAGTGCCCGCCCTGATAGCCGAGCGCCTCGCCCACCAGCAGCCAGCGGGCGCGGCCAAGCCGTTCGGTAAGGTATTGCCCGAGCTGCGCGCGCCGTATCGCGGGGCCGTGGGAATCGCGGTCATTGACCGGATCACTCTGCCACCAGGGATTAAAGACATCGCCGCGCGACGGTCCGTCTTTGAGCTTCCGGATGAATCTCACCACGGCGGGATCGACCGGGCTCATCGCATCGCCTGCAGCAGAGAATCGAGTCCCGGAGTATAGTCGATAATGAACATCTCGATACCGTGATTCAAGGCGGCGTCGAGACTGTCGCCCTCGATGTGGTAGGTGATGTATCGTTCATTCATGCCCGACTCGTTCAGCCAGGCGAGCATGTGCGGGCTGAGCGTGGCATACCTTGATGAGACGAGGTCGGTGCGGAATTTCGTCGGCAACCAGAAATAGAGCCAGGGATCATCCGGATCGATCCCCTCCATCGATGTGACCACCTTCGGGTAGTTGTATTCGAGCCAGGCGATAAACGGCACGTAGGCGCTGGCGACGATCACCGAGCCGTAGAGGTTGTGTCGATCGATGAACGTGGCTATATCATGGGCAAGCTTGATCTTGCTGTCGTGGCCGTAGCGCTTCATGTCAAAATAGAAAATGAACTTGCCGCCGAAGCGATCGACGACATCCTCGAGACGGGGGATTACCTGATCCGACGGCTGCCCGTCGAACAGCAACGGGTGGGCATCGAGCTGCGCCACGGTCAGGGTGGAACTGTTGGCCTCGAAACCGGTCATGCGTTTCGTGTCGTGATCGTGGAGGACGACAAACTGGCTGTCGGCGGAGAACTGGATATCGAGTTCGATGGCGCGAAACCCGAGACTGTCGGCGGCGGCAAACGCCCCCATGCTGTTTTCGGGA
This sequence comes from uncultured Ignavibacteriales bacterium, assembly GCA_964414435.1. Classification (GTDB taxonomy): domain Bacteria; phylum Zixibacteria; class MSB-5A5; order GN15; family FEB-12; genus JAGNLV01. Next base: position 4,071 of record CAYPYM010000004.1, read on the forward strand.
TAGTCCGCGGTCGCTCCCCGGTGGGCCAGGAGAAGCGGTCGGCGGGCGTGAGCGAGCGGATCAGGAAGAGGCGGTTTGTCGCCCCAACCGCCGCCGATTATTCCGAGCAGCAGGACCAGCCCGACCAGTGTCAGAACGGCATAGATCAGAATTTTCGTCGCAATACGAACGATACGGGCCACGATAGACTCCGTCGGGATACAGGTCTCAGCCGGTGCGGGTAAGAAGGGCGTCGGCGGCGGCCAGACCGGAGAGCGCCGCGCCCTCGATTTTCGAACCGCGGAACCCGTCACCGGCAAACACGACCGGCGCCGGGTCATCAACCATCAGAAACGCTTTCGGGTGAACGAGGAACGGCCGGCTGTAACGCCAGCGGTGAACCTGGTACGACTGCGGCCGTTCGGGCAGCCACGGTTCGACCGTCTCAAGCAGTTGGCGCACGATCTCGACATCGGGGATGTCCCAGTGCGTTCGGCTGAACTCCGGCCCGGCATGGATCGTCACGCCGTAGCCGTTGGGGGAGATTCCCTTGGCGAAGTTGTCCGCCATCCAGCGGACCGGCTCACCGTCGAGCTTGATGCCGCCCGGATCGGGGATCCGGCTGCGCCCGTTGAGCGATACCAGCACGGCGATGCACGGGTCGTACTGAATCTGGTTGAGTTGTGAGTTGCTCGACTCGGGCAGCGACACGCCGCCGGCGGCGAACAGGGTCAGTGCCTGCGGCGCGGGCGCGGTTACAATCACCGCCGATGTCGCCATTTCCTCGCCGTCGCTCGTGCGGATCAGCCAGGTGTGGTCACGCGACGAAACCGAGGCGACGCGGACATTGAGCCGGATCTCAAGCGGGATGGCCAGATACTTGGGGATCGTAACCATGCCGTCACTGCCGCAATAGCGCGGGTAGCCGTCCTCGAACGAGTCGTCGCGACAGTTACGAAACCCCCGGCTCCATTCCCGGGCGACGCCGGCATCGATCCAGGTGTGAACCATCTTCTCGAATTGTTCGTCACGCGCGGTGAAGAACTGGGCCCCGTGGTCGAAGCGAGCCTCGCGAATACGCCGGGTGGCCATCCGGCCACCGACTCCCTGAGACCTCTCGAGGACGAGAACCTCGACGCCGTGGTCCTTGAGGAAACGGGCGGCGGTCAGACCGGCGATTCCGGCGCCGATGACGATACATGATTCGAGGGGCTTATGGTCGGTCACGGGTGGTATGGTTCCTTTCACGATTTTCGCGAATATAATGCGGCTCCGGGGCACACGCCAGATATAAACGATGGCGGGAGAAAGGAGTTCCGGCGGATGCTGTCAATCGGAGTTGGCTCCCGGATAATTGGCCGCTCCGGAAGTCGGCCCGCTCAGCGCACTTCGAACCGCACCGTGGTCGACCGGCCGAGGTCGTCGAGCGCCATCACCTCATGGCGGCCCGGTTCCGGAAGATAGAAGACACCGTCACCGGCCTTACAGGTGGCGAACAGCTCGTCATCAAGGAACCAGTGAACCGTCTTGCTCTCGTGGGCGACCGACGCTTTCAGGAGAATCTTCTGGTACTCCACCGGAGCACCCTGTCGCAGTTCGTAGACGGCATCCGGCTCGGGCGACGCGATCACCGGCGCTTCATCGACAATTACCCCGCGGCAATCGGGATTGTGTTCGGGCAGGGTTGCGACCACGTTCTGGCCCAGGAGCCAGCCGGTGAGGCGGGTCGGCCATTGCTCCACCACCACGGTGTCGACCTGCTTACCGTGCATGCAGGCCCGGCACAGCTGGTAACCGGTGTGGTGATCGACGAAAAGGCGGCGGTGGACATCGCACCGCGCGACCGGTGAGATGCCCTCGATATAAAGATCCTGCCGGGTCGACGGGCAGAATTGGCCGGGCGGCATCCCGCTGACCGTGCAGACCTCGCGCAGGCGCACGCGGGGGGGGCGGTCGTACCAGACCGGGCTTTGCTGACGCGTCAGGGTATTGAAAATCTCAAACATGAGCGGCGCGGCGGTTTCGACACCGACGATATAGGCCGAACCCTCGCCGGTGAAATTCCCCGCCCACACTCCGACCGTGTAGCGCGGGTTGTAGCCGATCGTCCAGGCATCCTTGCGGCCGTACGAGGTCCCGGTTTTCCACGCGACCGTAGGCAGGTCGCGGGTGAACTCCCACGAGCTGGGCAGATCGGGCCGCTGAAGATTGGCGAGGATCTCGGAGACGAGATAGCACGATTCGCGCGAAAGAAGACGGCGCTCGATGCCGGATGAGTCGCCGAGAAGCTCCCGCACCGGGCGATATTCACCCCCGCGGGCCAGCGCCGCATAGAGATTGGTCAGGTCGAGCAGCGACACTTCGCAGGCGCCGAGCACGAGCGGCAAACCGTATTCGTAGTACTTCCGATCGAGCGACTCGAGACCGCCGCTTCTCAGAAGATCATAGAACTCCTTCAGACCGACCTTTGCCGTAAGGTTGACCGCCGGCACGTTGAACGATTGAATAAGGGCATCGCTCGCCGCCACGACGCCATGGTACTTCTCATCGTAGTTTTCAGGTGCGTAACCAGCATAGCTCACCGGGATATCATCGAGCCGCGAGGCCGGCGTAATGACGCCGTGTTCGAATCCGAGCGCGTAGACAAACGGCTTCAGGGTCGAGCCGGGCGAGCGCGACGCGAGGGCACCGTTGATCTGACCCTGGTGCTCGGTGTCGTTGAAATCGGGCGAGCCGACCATCGCCAGCAAATCGCCGGTGCGCGTGTCGATCACCACCACCGAGAGATTGTTGATCCCTTTCGGCTGCAGCAGGCCGTGATAGCCTGCCGCGAGCTTCTCGCACAGTGCCTGGATATTGTAGTCGATCGTGGTGTGCAGGTCCGACTCCCGCGGCCGGGCGGCGAGAACGCTCTGCGAGAAATGCGGCGCGCAGAACGGGCGGTCGGAGCGGCGCGCCGGGATCTCCTCGGCCAGCGCGTCGTGGTAGTCATTGTCGTCGATCACACCCAGGCGGTGCAGGTTGTCCAGAATGCGGTTGCGCCGCTTACGGCAGGCATCGGGGTGGAGGTCGGGGCGGAACGCGTTCGGAGAGGCGGGAATCGCGGCGAGGATCGCGGCCTCCGACCAGGAGAGTCGGTCGGGTTCCTTGTCGAAGTAGAAGTGCGCCGCGGCGCCGACTCCCTCGATATTGCCCCCGTAGGGCACCAGGTTGAAGTAGATGTCGAGCAGGTCGTCCTTGGAATAATGCAACTCGAGCTGGAACGCTCGGAACATTTCAAGCAGCTTGCCGCCGACTGTGCGCTCCTTCGGTTCGATCATGCGCGCGATCTGCATCGTGATGGTCGAACCGCCGCGGACGACTTTGCCGGCACGGACGTTGTCGACCGCCGCTTCGACCAGCGATAGCGGGTTGACACCCGGATGCCAGCGGAACCACCGGTCCTCGGTGTTGACGACACAATTGATGAGCGTCGGCGAAATGCGATCACGCGTGACCGGCCTGCGCCAGAAGAAGTCGCTCGAAGCGAAGCTGTTCAGCAGGCGTCCCTCGCGGCTGTAGACAAAGTGCGCCGGCAGCCGGGACAGTTTCTCCACCGGAAGCGGAAAAACCCAGCGGTCGAGCGAGAGGGCGACGGCGACCAGGACGATCGCCGCCGCACCCATCATGTTTAAGAGGCGTTTTGATATCAACCGTTTCATCGTCGAGATGTCCAATCCAATCCGCTACTTCGCACCGGTCACGCTGAGGCGACCCGACGACGACGCACCGCCGATCATCGGATTGTACATGCACTCCGCTGCAATCGGCGGCACTACGAACTCGCCGGCCGAGACGACCCGCAGCGAATAGTAGAACTGCAGCGGGCGTTTCGGGCGAAGGTCGGTGAACAACAGCAGGCGGTCGTCGCGGATATCCTGGTAATCAACCGAGGATTGCTGTTTGGGAATCCACGACAGGCGCGGAGTCGTTTTCAGCCGCGGGTTTTCGATCTCGAGTCCGGCCGGGAGAAGATCACTGATCGCAACGTTGTCCAGATTGTCGTTGGTGGCCTCGGCGGTGATATGACAGATCACCTGCGTTCCCAGCAGCACGTTAGTCAGGTCGAGAGCGCGGCCGTCGGCATCGAGATACTCCCGCGTTATTCTGATTCCGCGCTCGTATTCCGGCGGCGCGGCGTTATCGGGGACGCCTGTAACCTGCCAGTAATAGTAGCAGGGGCCGGCACCGTCGATTGTAATCGTGACATGCGCGCCGTTGAGAGTATCGCGCTGCACCCTGAAATCCGCCTCGGTAATGTTGTAGGTGGAGTCACCGGCGATGGCGACGGTTCCGGTGAACTTCGCCGCGGTGCGGGACTTGAGATACTTGCCGAGCGCCATCAGGCCGAAGGCGTTATCCTGGGTGTTGTACCACCGCCCGCCGCGCGCCTTGTCGATCAGCGAACGCGCAAGAACGGCTGCCGCCGGCGCGTTGGGTTCGATCTCGGTCAGCACCTCGAGCATCGTTGCACTGGTACGCACCCCTGAGGCAAAACTGCCATTCGTTTCGGGGGTGAAGTTCGCCGGCTGGATGTCAAGCGGATCGATAATGGCGAAGGCGGCGTCACGCTCACCCGACAAAGCAAGGGCGCCGGCCAGCATGAACTTCGATTCGACCGTGAGAGCCTCGGGCGAGATCGTCTTGAGATCGTTGGCCACCTTGCGCTCGAGCTTATTGATCCCCGCCAGCACGTAGGCGGCGTAGATCCGCGACGGCAGCACCCGTTTGGAACGATCGCGGTTGCGTGCCATCGTGCGCAGGTTGCCCACGATGCGGTCGTAGAGGTCGTCGTCGATCGCGTAGCCCGCCTTGCGCGCCTCGATGAGGAAATTCGAGGCATAGACGGTGGCCCACGGATTCGACGGACGCGTGTCACCCGGCCAGAACGAGAAGGTGCCGTCGGGGCGGGCCATCGTGTATATCTTCTGGATTCCCTCCTGCACGTAATAGTCGGCTCCGCCGCCGCCGAGCAGCTCCGGCTGCACGAACCGGGTCAGGCTGTTGAAGTACAGCAACGGAAAGAGGCGCGAGGTTGTCTGCTCGATACAGCCATACGGATAACGCAGCAGGTACTCGATGTTACGGTGGAACTGGACGGCCGAGAGCGACGACGTCTGCAGTACCAATTGGGCGGTAGAGGGGATCCAGCCGACCGGGATGTCAAACGAGACCGGCAGGGTGTCGGTGACAGTCCCGGCGCCGAATTTCGTGAAGAGAGGCTGGGCCGGACGGTTGGGCAGCTCGAACGTCACCTCGGCTCGGTCACCGCCCGACACGCCGGTAATCTTGCATTTGATCACGCCTGGATTGACACCGGCGCGGAAACGGAACACCGCCTGCCCCTGCGCACCATTGGCCAACGTGACTGTCTGCGTCGACGACGACAGAATTCTGGCAGGGCCGTCAAGCGTAAGGGTCACGTCGATCGGCGACTGCTTGCCGGTGTTGTTGAATACCGCCACGAGGCCGTTGACCTCATCGCCGGGACTGACGAAGCGGGGGAAACTCTCCTGGAGAATGACGTTGTCGCGGACCGTTACCTCCCGGGTTGCGCTGCCGAAAGCACGGTCGTTGACCGCGACCGCCATCACGACCAGCTTGCCGTTGAATTCGGGAATATCGAACGTCACGGTCGCCTTGCCGTCCCTGTCGGTATTGACAATGCCCGACCAGAGGGCAACCGGCTTGACCCGTCGCGCGCTCACCGGGTTGAGGTGCCGCCGTCGCGCCATCTCGAACAGACTGCGCCCGCCGCCCGGTGACAGGTGACTGGCCGCCTGCTTGATCTCGGGATAAATGAGCGAGTAGATGTCATACGGCCGCAGGGCCGGCTGTTTCTGCCCGTAGAAGAACCCGAGCGGATCGGGCGTCGTGAAATCGGTCAACTGCAAAATGCCGGCGTCGACCGCCATAACCGTGACCTGCGACCGACCACGCGACTGCAGGGCCACGTCAAGTGACAGCGAGGTCCTCGGTTTGATTACTTCGGGCGCGGTCAGCGTAACGCCGAGATCACGGCTGGTCTTCTCGAGCACCAGCGGTGCGAGGCCGAACGCCCTTGCGGGTGCGGTCGGTTCGATCCGGTCGGCCTTCTTGATAACGGTGGCGGTGACATAGACATTGGGGAAGTAGTCTGTTTTCACCGGCAGTGTGACCTCGGCGGTGTTGTCGGTCATGTCAATCGTCATTGTCTCGAGTACACGATCTTTCTCGATCGTAAGCAGCAGATTGCCGCCGAACGGAGCCCGTATCTGCAGCACGGCATCATCGCCCGCCTCATACGATTTCTTATCGAGGACGACCTCGATCCGGTCCGGTTCCTCCATCGCCCACGGCGCGTATCCCCAGCCTGACGCCCAGAACTCAACCGCGGCGGCATGACCGCCGGACGGATCGGTTACGACGAGACGGTAAGAACCCTGCTCGGGAGGCGTGAAGGTGACAGTGGCGCCGGAATCGGCAATCGCGGCGGTGGCGGAGTCGAGCAGGTCCGACGACTTCTCCGACCGGTAGCGGTACCGGCCGTCGTTCTCGCGCACGAGCACGGTGTTGTAGATCACCTTGTACAGGCGGACATCGGCCCGATCAACCGTCGTGCGAGTGCCGTCCGGAGTGAGCGCAACCAATTTGGCGGTGAATAGCTCACCCGGCTTGGTGTATCCCTCGAAACCGAGCTTCACTCCGACATACCGCGGGTACGGGTTGACCGTGATCTCACGATACCCGGCCACGGCCCGGCCGCCGGATTCCGAGACGGTGGCCGAAAGCAACGCCTTAAGCGCCGAGGGCGGCCGCAGTCCCGATGGAATCGAGTAGTTGTACGTGAAGCGACCGTCCGAGTCAAGCGTGTTGTCGTTGAGGTCCTTCTCCTGGCGGGCGAAGGTGCGGTCGTCGTTGGAGAATGAATACCCGTTCCAGCCGGACGGTGCAAACGAGTGGGCTTCGAGCGATACGTGCCCCGATACATTCTGCCCGGCGGCGGGCGGTCCGAAGAGGAACTGTCCCTCGACCGTGATCGGGACATTCTCGCCGGCGGTGTAGGCCTCCTTCGGAGTCGTGACGGTCACCTTGATCCGGTCGGGCATGAATTCCTCGACCTGGATGCCGGCGCGGCCGATCTCCTTGTCCTCGCCGATCCGCGCCACGACCGAGTACTTCCCGGTGGGGGCGAAGTCCGGCACCGGGACGTCGACCGTTTCGAAGCCGTTGTCGCCGGTGGTCAGCTTGTATTTGTCGAAGACGCGGTTGGCCGGGTCGTACACGATAAGGAAATAGGGAAAATCGCCCGGGACGGCGCCGTCGGCGCCGCGAACGATCGAACCGAGATGGATCGTGTCACCCGGTCGATAGACGCCGCGATCGGAATAGACAAACGCTTCGTAACCGGAGATCAGATAGGGGCGGCCCTTGACTTCGAAGTTGCTCGTTTCGAGCAAAGCATCGGCAAACCGGAGATAGCTAAGGTCTTCGTCGTGGCTGACCGTGATGAGATACGGCGTGAAGTTGCGCAGGGTGTCGGCCAGCTTGTTGAACACGGCGACGCCGCGCGAATCGGTCTTGCCGGTCAGAAGCAGCTGGTTGTTGAGGCTGTACAGCTTCACCGTCGCCCCACCGATCGCGTCGGTGCTCTTCAGCGAATGAGACCAGACCATCAGGTAGTCGTCCGACATCCGTGCCATGATGCCGATATCGGTGAGCATGACGAGGCGAGAGTCGGTGTTCCACCGCCGCGAGGCGTTGCGGACGCTTATCTTGTAGACACCCCGGGCCGACTCCCCGAGAATTCCGCTGACATCGATCGTGGTCGACAGCTCGCTGTTCTTTTCGTATGCGAGACCTTTGTGGACGGTGTAGAAGGTCCGTCCGACGAGGCGCATATCGCGACCGCCCCAGCCGCCGGACTGGGCGTAGCCGCCGGCAAGGGCATAGACGAGGTTGTTGTCGTAGATCTGTTCGACCTCGACCACGATCGTGTCGACATTGATCGTCTTCACCTCCAGCAGACCGCTGCCGTCGCGGGGAAGATAGACGCCGGGCGAGGCGAAGGCAACCGAGGGCGGCAGGTCCTGGGCGGTGATCCGGGTCGAGAATTCGCGCTCGAGCCTGGCCCCGGCCTCGGAGGGCATCCCGGGGCGGATCGTGAGAGTGTACGTGACTCCCGGACGGAAGTCGCCGCGCAGAAGGAGCGCATTCCACTGCTGCTCGATCCGGAACGGCAGCGTGGGCTCAACCGTAATGTAATCCTTCGCGTCGACCGCCGAGACCCGGCTCGACAGGTCGATGCGGATTCCGGTCCGGTTGGTTTCCGCAAACGACGTTGCGTTGCTGACATAGAGGCGCTCCCGCTTGGCCACGACCAGGCCGGCCTCATACTTCTCGGCCAGCGGTTGTCCGCAATCGATGCAGTCAAATCCGGCCGGAATGGTCAGCAGGTACTGCTGGTCGGCGTCGGTCACGGCGACCGGATCGGTGACGATCGAGAAAACGTCGCCGCGTGGCTCAGCCCCTTCAGGCTGGTTGGGGCGTTCCGAAATGGTCGCGTAGCTCTCGATTGCATAGGCGAGCGGTTCGTGCGGGGCGTTGTCGACGCCGCGGATAGTCACCCGGTTGGAAAACTCGCTCGCCGCGATGGGGTAGTTGAAGCGAATCGAGGCGAAGAGGCGGACCTTGCCGGGCATTCCTTCGGCCGGCTGGGTGTACGAGTTCAGGCTCACCACCCCGAGCGGGGGAGTGTTGAACTCGAAGGTCCGCTTCTCGGCGATTTCCTTGCCGTTCTCCCATCCCGAGGATGCCACGAACTTCGCCTTGTAGCCGGTGGCCGGAAGCAGGGGATCGTCGGGGAAGTACCGCAGCACGTTTGGGGCGACCCACGATGCGACTCCGGGAATGGCGGGCTCGAACTGGACGGGGATGCGATTGGTGGGTGAATTCAGCGAATCTTCGGGGACGAGATCACCGGTGAAGGTGATAGTGATGTTGGTGCGCCGCTCTGTCTGGCCGTTCGGCTGGAAACTCTCCACACTGACCACGCTGCTCGGGGTGATCGCCTGCGACAATCGCTCCATCGAATAAGCCAGTCCGACAATGACCAGGGAGAGGGCCAGGGCGAGGGTGGCCGACCGCGAGCCGATCAGCCGCATGAGACGTTTCGACATACAATCCTCCTGCGCTTGAGGACCGGACGCGATAACAACGGTCGACCTTTCGGCCGGGGCGCACCTGAGCGTCGACGATTCTTCGGGGCACGAAGCGTAGTCCAGCCCGCATTAGTACGTTTTCGCTCATTATATGACCGGTATACCGGTGTTTCAAGCCTTTAACCTTATACCACCGCAGAGAACCGAAGCGATCCAAAAAACCGAAATCCGCCTCCCGAATAGGACTGGACAGCCCCGGCCCGCGGCGTATATTGCGCCTACCGCCGGGCGACCGCGTCTTACCGTGCTGCTCCCGGCAGAATGATACTGATTTTGTCCGGCATGGAGGATAGAGATATGGCACAGGAAAAACGAATGCTGGTCGACGTGGGGATGAGGGACCTGCCGTTTCCCATGAAAGTCGCGTCGAAAACGGAGCCTGACGGCCAGGCGACGGTCGCCAACGTATCCGTCCGCGCTCGCATCATACACGAGTTCGAGGCCACCTGGATCGACAGCTTCATCCGCGTCCTGCATCAGCATCGCGACCGGATCGGCACCCGATCGCTCGCGGCAAACATCTCCGACTACCAGAAAGAGCTGCGCGCGACATCCGTCACGGTCGATTTCAGCTACCCGTTCTTTGTCGAGAAAGCGGCGCCGGTTTCGGGGGAGACCTGTCTCGTGCGGTACCTCTGCACCTACACCGCCAAGGTCTCGTCGATTATGGACAAGCCGAAGATCGTGTTCAAGATGGAAGTCCCGGCGATGACGACCGATCCGGCTTCGTCGCCGGACAAGCCGGGCGGCCTCTACGGACAGCTCAGCGTGGTCACGCTCGAGGTCGAATCGCTGCAGGAAGTGTACCCCGAGGATCTGGTCGACCTGGTCGACCGCCACGCGCTCTCGCCGGTCTATTCGTTCCTCTCGTCCGAGGATCAGTCGCATATCATCCAGAAGGTTCATCGCGAGCAGAAGACAAGTGTCGTGCTGACCGATGAAATCAAAACCGAGCTGGCCAAAGACGACTACGTGCAGTGGTTCGCGGTGCGCTCGAGCAATTTCGGCATGCTGCACTCGTACAGCACGCTCGTGGCGACCGAGAAAGGGATGTGGGTGCCGGAGGTGGAGGCCGGCGACGACTCATTCTGAAGCGGCACCGACGATAGAAATAACACCGACGCGGGTTGTCGCTGGAAGGCGACAACCCGTTTCGTTTAGCTATCGCTCTGTCAGGTGCTTGTTGAGGGCATCGAGCACGTATTCCCAGGCCCGATCGAAATAGGCGTACGTCGCGTCCCAGTCGGCACCGTCGCCCCAGCCGAGATGGCTCAACCGCACGCGCGTTTGTCCCGGGTCGATTTCATCGAACTGCACCACCACCCAGGTTCGCTCACCGTCGCGGCGGGTTGGGTTCGACGGCGGAGCGTTCCACTCGAAGGTGAGCATCTCTTCGGGCAGATAGCTGAGGATCCTGCAGTCTTCACTGCCGCGCAGACCGGGCGCGGCGCTGGTGTCGAAGTACAGTTCGAATGGGCCGCCGGGACGCAGTTCGATCTTCGCAGCGGAAACGAGAAACGCTTTCATGCCGTCGGTGGTAGTCCAGAGCTTCCAGACTTCGGCGCGCGACGCCGGTACCACAATCTCTTTGCGAAGCACCCGGCCGTCGGGCTCCTTGACGTAACGGAAAGGCGAACGATAATCGGTAAGGAGTGACACCGTCATCGGCTGGAGTTCGTAACGATGCACCCCCTTCGCGACCGACGGTTCGGCCTCCATGATGGCGCGGGCTTCGTCTTCCGAAGCGGTCTGCAGAATGATCAGGCCGAAGGTCGGCTTGATCACCGGGCCGGCCATGATCACCTTCTTCTTCATCGTGAGATCCCTCAGATAGGCGAAGTGCTCGGACATGATCCGTTGCTCGTTGTCGGTCATGTTTTCCGGCCAGCCCTCGCGGGTGCCGAGCAGGCGGACGAAATAGTGGTGGGGTTTGTTCATGGTGTCTCCGGTATTGGCGGCGACGATAGATGCTTTCGATACGCCGAGCGCTATCGCCAGGACGAGGATAGCGCCCCACGGACCAATCCTCCGAGATAGGTGCAGTCGTGCCGTGTGGTTCATGGGTCACCTTCGCATGTTCGAATATGGTGTATCGCTGTATACGGGATACGGCCTGCGCCGTTGCGGGGAAACATAGATCGGATTTTATCACGATGCAATTGTTTTCGAAGTGAAAACCGGACCTCGGGGTGAGCAATATCCACTTTCAGCTTGACACCGGCTGTCGATGGCATTAGGTTGAATACAGATCCGATACGCAAGGCCATAATTAGCACGTTCTTAAGTCTATTCCAGATCTGATCCGCCGTTCCGAATCTTGATTGCACCATTCTGATGGGGAGTGTAGGTGCATCTATTCCATTTGGGCAGTAGTCCGCCTGTACCCCATTTGCCTTGGCCCGACCGTTAAGAAGCACAGTACGATACGTTTGGTTGCACGCGCCACAACACGTCTACAAGGAGGAGGCCCAATGCGGTACAGAGTTCTGCTGTTCGCTCTCTTGCTGTCCGCCCTGGTCGGTTCGACGGCCATGGCCCAGGATCCGAATGATCCCGGCAACCCCGATACGCTGTCTCTCGTGACGAGCCTGTGTCCCGACGCCGGTACCGGTCAGATGAAGGTCCGGGTTGAGGTGTGGGTCTACGACGACTCAGGCATCATCGGAAGCACATCAGGATTCACCTGGGACAATCCGAATTTGCAGATGGACAGCGCCAAGGCGAGCCCGCTGCTCGACGGCAGTTACGAGATCGGTCCTTACTTCTACGAAAACAACAACCTGGCCACCACCAATGCCAACCAGCGTTTTGTCCTGGGCGGCTCCGTTCAGTCGGGTAGTGGAGTACCGGGGGATCCGTCCGGACGACGACTCTGGGCCACCTATTATTTCACGTTGTCCTCGTGGAGCGCAAATGACCTGATCGTGATCGACACCCTGTATTTCAACCCCGCCTCGATCTGGCTCTTCACCTATGGGCTGCCGACCGGTGAACAGGTGTACTACAAGCCCGTGTGGGGCGGCACCCTGTATATCGGGGACCAGTGCCAGTTCTGTCTCGATGTGGACAACGACGGATACGGGGACCCTACTGTTGCCGGCCAGAACTGCCCGCCCGATAATTGCCCGACCGTCTACAACCCGAATCAGCTCGACGGCGATGGAGACGGAATAGGCGACGCCTGTGACAACTGCCCCACCGAGCCCAACCCGGATCAGGCC
>CAYPYM010000005.1:0-9332 GCA_964414435.1 uncultured Ignavibacteriales bacterium
CTCTTCCCCTCCAGCCCGAGCCGTTCGGCAATGTAAGAGTAGTACTTCAGCAGTCGTGTTGCCATCGTTCCCCTAGAAGTTCTTCGTCTGCCAGAAACCGCTCAGCGCATCGAGATACGGAATCGCGCGGTCGCCCCAGGCTTCCGGGGGTTTGATTTCCCACTCGCAGTGCGGGTCTCCCTTGCCCACGCAGAGCGGCTCGATCGCGAGCACCGGCCAGCCGATGAACGCGGTGCACCAGCCCGACGCGTAACCCATCAGTGTCCAGCACACCGGCTGGATCGACGGCTCGTTGAACGAGAGGTGCTGTTCGGCCTCGTAGGAATTGGTCCAGATGCCGGTAAAGTAGAACTCGTGACGGCGCCGATCGAACCTGATCTCCTTCGGCGTCGCCTGCACAATGCCCTCATAAGTGTGGATCACCGGCCCCGACGCCAGCAGTTCCTCTTCGTCCTCGAAGTGATAGTTGAGACGCATCTGCATGAAATCGGAGTAACCGTTCTGGTAACCGAAGCGGAGCAGGAAGGCCCGGGCCTGGTCCCAGCCGAGCGTCTCGATGAGGTTCTGGCGCAGCAGGCCGATCGCGTTCGCCTCGAAGATGAGCATCCGATTGTCGCGGAAAGTGGTCAGACCGGTCTTGGGATTGAACCGGATCTCACGGGAGAGATCGAAGTCGGTTGCCTTCAGATGCTCCGCCGCACCGGACTCAGTCTCGGCTGAAATGATCTTCCTGTCATCGACCATAAGCGGACGATCTCCATTGAAACTCGCAATACGAGATTTCGGCGAATCCCTGCAGGCTCTTCCGGAGTACCAATCCAGAGGGCTGCCCCTATCTGCCTAGTATCGGCTCCGGGCGCTTTGGGTTTACCCCTGCTCCGGAGGCACTTGCCGACAGGCGCCCGACACCGTATTTTCCGGGGTACCGATCTGATGGAACGGTCGGCCGTCTTGCGTCTATAAGGAACAGACATGAATGACCAATCCCGTTTCCCCGTAATCGACCTCCACTGTGACACGGTCTGGCGGCTGCAGCAGGGGATGCCGTTCGACGACCCCGACAGCTACAGCCATGTCAACCTCCCCCGGATGGAAGCCGCCGGCTATGCCCTTCAGGTTTTCGCCTGTTTTGTGGATGAACGGGTGAAAGCCTACGGGATACCTCAGACAGTCGACTATCTCCTTGATGTACTTGATGATACGTGCGATCGACAGGCCGCTCGAATAGGCCGGGTTCGAACCCTTCGGGAAGCTCTCGAGCTTGAGGCGGCCGGCAAAATCGGGGCGCTCTACGCGATTGAGAATGGGCTGGCGATCGAAAACTCGCTGGACACGCTGCGGCATTTCTACGATCGCGGAGTCCGTATGATGACCCTCACCCACAACGGCTCCAATGACTGGTGTACCGCCTCGGGCGACTCCAATCCGGCCTTCTCCGGCCTGACCGAGTTCGGCCGCAAGGTCATCGCCGCCATGGAAGAAATGGGCATGATCGTCGATCTCTCCCATGTCGGGCCGGGGGCAGTCACCGAGGTGCTGGCCATGGCCCGAAAACCGCTGGTCGCCTCCCACTCCTGCGTCCGGGCGCTCTGCGACCATCACCGGAATCTCACCGACGATCAGATTCGGGCGATCGCTGACAACGGCGGGATGATCGGGATCAACTTTCTCGGCGATTTCCTCTCCCCCGCCTGGCAGGAGGCGTCGGAAGCCTATGTCTCCAACCACCGGGAAATCGACGAACAGGTCGCCCGGCACTATTTCGACCGGTGCACCCGCGAGGAGTATCTGGCCGTGATCGAGCCGATGATGCCGGCGATCAACGAGTACGAGCGGCTGATCCGGGCAGCCGGAGCGGACGCGGCGACAATCGCCGATCATATCGATTACATCGTCAATCTGGTCGGCGATGATTTTGTCGGGCTAGGGTCGGATTACGACGGTATTCCGTTCGGACCGAATGGTCTGGAAGACTGCTCCAAAATGCCGAAAGTGGCCGGAGAATTGGAGCGCCGGGGGTATTCCGGGGCCCGGATTCGGAAGATATTCCACGACAATTTCCATCGGGTCCTCGGCGCCGTCTGCAGTTAGCCCGGCCGCCTGTCATTGACTTTTCGGAGCCATTTTCGTTTATTGACTTATCGGAGATTTACTCACCGTCCCGATCAAACCGTCAGTTGAAAAAACCACCGTTTCACACGATATGAATAGTAGTGGGGTGTCCCCGGTCGACAGTATCGTTCGGGCCGAATACAAGCCCCCAGCCAGGTTTATGACAACAGGAAGGACGCGTTGAAAAATCGGAATCGAATCCTGATCGTGGCGGCTGCCTGTCTGATCGCAGGTGCGGCCCAGGCCCAGATCAGCGAAGGGGGAGTACCGTATAGCTTCGGGAAAGCGGTGCGCGTCGATGTCGGCACGGTTACGACCGCGCGGGTCGACGCTCGGGCGATGCTCGCCCAGGACGCCGCCGCCGAGGGCAAGGATGTCCCGCTTCGATTCGGCTACCCGTTCGACGTAGACTACACGCTGGATAACTCCGGAACGTGGGAGACGCTTCCCGACGGCGCCCGGCTCTGGCGCCTGAAAATCGAATCCCCCGGCGCCTATTCGATCAACCTCGTCTATCGCGCCTTCTGGCTTCCGGCGGGGGCGAAGTTCTTCATCTACACGCCCGACCGGAGCTACGTGATCGGCGCCTTCACCGAGCGCAATAACAAGGACTACGGCGAATTCGCCACCGCCCCGGTGCCGGGTGACGCCTGCATCCTCGAATACTACGAACCGGCCGGCACAAGTTCGCCGGGTATCATCAGTATCCAACGTATTGTCCACGCCTACCGCAACCTGTTCGACCGTCAGTTTGTCAAAGACGCTCTCAATTTCGGCGAGTCCGGCTCGTGCAACAACAACGTCAACTGCCCGGTCGGAGACGACTGGCAGGACGACAAGCGGGCGGTCGCGATGATTCTCACTTCGGGCGGCTATCGCATCTGCACCGGGTCGCTGGTGAACAATGTCCGCGAAGACTTCACCCCCTATTTCCTCACGGCCAACCACTGTCTCGGCGGGGAGTCGACCTGGATCTTCATGTTTAACTACGAAAGCCCCAGTTGTGCCAATGTCGACGGCCCGACCTGGATGACCGTCTCGGGCTGCGTCCGCCGGTCAACTTACGCCTACTCCGACTTCGCCCTGCTGGAGCTGTCGGAGACACCACCCGATTCGTACAACGTCTACTACGCCGGCTGGTCCGCAACCGGCGTGGCGCCGCAGTCTGCATCCACCATCCCAGCGGCGATATAAAAAAGATCACGTTCGACTACGACCCCGTCGTCTCCTCCGGGTTCGGTATCCCGGGCGACAGCCACTGGCGGGTTATTCAGTGGGATGACGGCACGACCGAAGGAGGATCGTCGGGCTCTCCCCTCTTCGATTCGCTGACCCATCGGATCGTCGGCCAGCTTCACGGCGGCACCGCTTCGTGTACCAGCCTGACCTCGGACTATTTCGGCAAGTTCTCCGTCTCGTGGGACTACGGCCCGACGTCGACCACCCGCCTCAAAGACTGGCTCGACCCCGACAGCACCGGTACGGTCGAGCTTGACGGAATCGATCCGCAGGGGGTGACCTTCAGTGCCTCGCCGCGGGACGGGTTCGTGCCGTTCGATGTGCAGTTTACCGGCTCCTCGCAGTTGACCGTCGACAGCTGGACGTATGATTTCGGCGACGGCGACTCGGCGTTTGTCCAGTCGCCGCTGCACAGCTATTCGACACCCGGTCTCTACGATGTCACCCTTCAGGTGACGGCCGGCGCCGAGATCAAGTCGCGCACGCGCAACGAATATATTTTTGCACTGGCCGACACACTCCGTGGTGACGACACGACAACCAGCGAGTTCACCACGCTGGTCCTCCCGATCTATGAACGCAACACGATTCCGATCCGTCAGTTTACCATCCCGGTGCAGTACACCGGGACGCTGGATCTCACCCTCGATTCGTTCTCGACGGTCGGCTGCCGCACGAGCTATTTCGAGGTCCAGGACCGGATTCACTCGTACGCCGCCGGCAAGCAGCTTACGATCCGCCTGGTCAGTTCGAATTCGGGTACCTCGCCCGACCTTCCGGCCGGCGACGGCCTGCTGCTCAAGCTGTATTTTAAAACCAGTGCGGCGACGGTGGGCGACACGACGGTGCTCGATCTCGACGGTTACAATTCCTATCTGCCCAGCTTCTCCAGTCCGCTGCTGACCTACACACCGCTGCTGGCGCCGCCGGTTGTGTATGTGCCGGCCTGCTGTGTCGGTGAGCGCGGCGATGTCGATATGAGCGGCGAAGTCAATGTCGCCGATCTGACCTATCTCGTGAACTATATCTTTAACGGCGGACTGCCGTCGCCATGCGAGGAGGAGGCGGATATCGACGGTTCGGGGGATATCAACGTGGCCGATGTTACGGCGCTGGTTGCCTACATATTCCAGGGCGGAGCACCGCCGGCCGCCTGCCCGTAGGGAGTCCGAGAGCAATTCGATCGAACAGATTCGGCCCCCGGCAACCGCCGGGGGCTGTTTGCGCTCTGGTGCCGACCGCACGGTTTCTTTTCCCGTTTCCAAAGTCAGGGCGAAGCGGTATATTGATAATGAGATAGCGGGAACCACCCACTCCGCCTGACAGCTCGAAGCCGCCCGCTGAAATGTGATTGTCACGGAGGATTTCCATGAAGACATTCTTTTTGTTTACCAAGCTTGCACCGGAAATCGGCAAGCGCATGAAGGACCGGGCATCGCTGGGCCGGGCCTGGCTCGACGAAGTAAAGGCCAAGTGCCCCGATGTGCGGTTTGTCGGTCATTACGCCCTGCTGGGCGATTACGACTTTGTCGATATCTACGAGGCGCCCGACGAAGAGACCGCCGCCAAGGTATCGATGATCAGTATGGACAAGGGAGCGTTTCAGGCCAAGAGCGTCATGGCGATTCCCTACCAGCGTCTCGTGCAACTGGCCGACGAACTGTAGGGATCGTGCAGAGAACCGTACTGCGAAACACTGAGGAGCTGTGAGCGGCAAGACGAAGTTGACTTTTGTGCCGATGGACGCGTCGCGCTGGAAGGACTTCGAGAGCCTGTTCGGCGCCCGCGGCGCCTGCGGCGGCTGCTGGTGCATGTTCTGGCGGCAGACGAAAAAGGAATTTGAGGCTAAGAAGGGCGCCCCGAATCGCGCGGCCATGAAACGCCTGGTCGGCCGCGGCCAAACGCCGGGGATCCTCGCCTACGACGGCGACCGGCCGATCGGCTGGTGTTCGCTCGGCCCGCGCGAAGGCTTCATCAAGCTCCAGACCGCCCGTTCGCTGAAACCGGTCGATGACCGCCCGGTCTGGTCGATTGTCTGCCTCTTTGTCGAAAGGGCCTACCGCAACAGCGGCATCTCGGCGGCACTCATAAAGGCCGCGGCGAAGTATGCAAAGACACAGGGTGCGACCCTGATCGAGGGTTTCCCGTACGACTTCCGCCACGCCGAGAAACCGCTCCCGGCCCCGTTTGTGTATACCGGGCTCTACCAGTCGTTCGAGAAGGCGGGGTTCAAGGAGGTCGCGCGGCCGTCGCGCACCCGCGCCATTATGCGGAAGAAGTTGTAGGCGGCCCGGACCGACCTCGGAGGTTTCCCCTGTTCCCCCCTACTCAAATACCAGCTTGATCGGCTTCAGGTGATAACTGTGACGCCAGTCGGCGTTGTCGAACAGCGCCACGCCGAGATACAACTCGCCGCGAAACGGCAGGTCCTCATGGGAGCCGGTTGAAATCACCCGCGAAAACTCCACCGTCCACACACCGTTGCTCCATCGCCCGGCCGCGGTAACGTCGCCACGATCCCCGGTGGTCGGGGCGTCCAGCTCCGACGGGATAAGCGTCCCCACCGCAAAGGTGTCGTTCTCGGGATCGAACGGCCGGTAGGTGGGCTGGCCGTACACGAACCAGTCTTTAATGGCAGGGTAGATCGGTATGAAATACGGCTGCTGCCACTGTTCATCGAGATTGAGCCGGTATCCCCCGGCCGCCTTGTTATCGAAGTGTCGTCCCCCCTCGAGTTGATCGATGAAGCCGGCCCACCATCGGTCATCCGCCTCGTGCACCGGGTTGGTTCGAACCGCCAGCCACATCCAGACATCGGCCGTGTCCCCCGCCGTGTAGTGCAGCCCCATCTTGTCCGGCGCGCCGATGTGACACGACGACGCGCAATCGTCGCGGGTGCGAAACAGCAACCCGAGACCATCCTCCGAGTAGACCTCCTCGCCGGTCGGTCCGATGTAATCCGATTGCTCGACCGACCAGCCCGCCTTTCCTCGGATCACATGGCGATTGTACGAGCGGGTCGGGTCGGGCCAGCGAGCCAGCAGGAAGACGCGGCGTTTCGTCCGATAGGTCTTGATTGTCACCGGCGCGGACCCGGCCGGGAAATTGGCGCCGCCGAAGGTCTGTACGGTCACCGAATCGGCCCCGTCCCATTCGATATCGAACTCGCGGCCGTCGATAACCGCCACCCGGCTCTGCTCGCGACAGCGGAGCACGGTTGCACTATCGGCGGCGCGGAACATGATCGAACCGGCGCCGATCGCGATCACGACCGCGACGATCGCCGCCGGCCAGGCAATGAAGCGTCCCTCGCGCGCGCCGAACGTGATCGCGGCGAGCTGCTGCCGCCGCGAGATGATCGCCTCGAAGAGGTGCACCACCACGAAAATCGCGAGCAGGCGGAAGCACCAGTGATGCAGGAAACTGTTGAAAACGAAACCGTCGGCGCCGAAATACATGCCGGCGTACATGGCCACACCGGTCGCAACCGCTACCGCCGCGAGGAGGAAACTGAAGATATACGCCAGCTTGCGTGGCAGCGAATAGTGCCGTCCGCGAAAGATATCCCACAGCCGCCACGACTCGCCCGACGCAAACACGTAGACGAGATAGAAGATCCCCACCGCGCCGGTCAGCACGCCGAACAACAGATGCCAGAGATAGACCCGGCCGGTCGGCGCTATGCTGTTCAGCGTATTGATTACCTCGGGCGAGAACCAGCCGAGATCGACCAGCCAGGCGAGGCGGAGCCCCGTGAATGCGGCCGCGACCACAAACACGAATGCCAGGGCGTGGCTGACTCGTACGGGCAGTGAAAATCCCGCGGAACGTTGCTGCATACACCTAATGTGCACGCGACGCGGAATTATACCAAGCGAATATTGAAGTCGGAATCGCTCAGGAAATTTGTAACCCGACGCCCCCGCGCGTTCGTATCATAGACGTACCACAGTCACGATCATCCAACCGATCCGGGCAAGAGAGGTTAACTCATGACGACAAGGATCCCCGCCGCGCTCGCGGCGGAAATCGAGAAGCTCCAGAAAGAGCTGAGCGAAGGGAAAAAGAGGCTGAACGAGCTGAGACATCAGCTGCCCCCCGAATATGTCGAGGACTACACCTTCGCCGGCCCGGACGGCGCCACGATGACCCTCTCGAAGATGTTCGGCGACCGCACCGACCTGATCATGATCCACAATATGGGCAAGGGCTGCCGCTACTGCACGCTGTGGGCCGACGGCTTCAACGGCCTCCTGCCGCATTTCCGCAACCGCGCCGCCACCGTGCTGGTCTCGCCCGATGTCCCCGAAATCCAGCAGGAATTCGCCCGGTCGCGCGGCTGGAATTTCGACATCTGGTCGTGGCACGGAACGTCGTTCGGGAAAGACATGAAGATGGCCGATGAAAAGGGCTCCCCCTGGCCGGGTGTGTCGACTTTCCAGAAGCAGCCCGACGGCCGCATCGTGCGGACCGGCTACGATTATTTCGGACCGGGCGATTACTACTGCTCGATCTGGCACATTCTGGATCTATTCCCGGAGGAGGCCAACGGCTGGGAACCGCAGTATCGGTACTGAGTTGCACCGGGACTCCGTTGGATCACATCCGCCCTTCCCCAGGCTCAGGGCGGACAGGATCCGTCGGAACGTTGAGGGATCGGTGCGGAGAGTCGGTGAATGTGACAAGAATGCGACGGGCGCGTTCCCACACGCCCGTCGGCTGATACGATATTTCGGCGCCGGCGGGCGTCCATGCCCGACAGCTACCGATGTGGTGGTCGATTGTACCGGAGAGGTACAAACAGCATCCCTGCGTCGGTTATGATCCGTCGCCCGGGGCGGCGGCGCATCGGTGCGCCGGGCCGCGGCGGGTCATACTCCCCCGTTTGCTGACGTTAACTCTGCTGACTACCAATCTGCGCGATCGCCTCGCGGCGCCGTAGCGACCCGATCTTCCTTGCGGCTCAGCCGATTGCGGAGTGAGCCGATCAGGATGCCGAGGCGCTTGTCGGGAATGGCGGTCCAGCTCTCGACCGTGAACATGTGGTCGGCGGCGCAGATCAACGAGACCTTCGCGGCCGATTCCTCGTCGGGCGCTTCATAGATGTCCATGAAATCGTACGGGCCGAGGAGCGCGTAATGAGCGAGGAAGCGCACCTCGGGGCACGACTCCTTGACGAGGTCGACCCAGATGCGGCCGGACTCTTCAAGGTTCTGCATCTTGCTGGCGATCTCGACGAGGCTTGGTCCCTGCGGGGACAGCTTTGACATGACAACGAAGGTTTTCATGTTAGCCTCCGGGCGGTTTCGGAATGTATGAAAACCGGTGATGTCGATCGACGGTGCGGTAATTGTCGTTCTAGTGTAAGATACGATTCGCGAGTGGGGTAGGTTGCGCCCTGTTGCCTACTCGGGAGTGCCCCGTACTCGCGAGCGTGCTGCTACTCTTAGTATAGCGGTGGCGGATAACCTTGTCCACTCTTTTCTGATTACCGACGTACCAGAGTTGTCGGTGCCCCGAGCGCGGCATCTCGCCGGGAATCTTATCTCGACCGATGCGACCCGTTGCCCGGAAAGCCGGCAGCGCCCCGGCAGCCTAGATTATGTAATTGCAGATGATCGACTTAACGAGTCACAGGAGGTAGATATCGCATGACGGAAGTACTGACCTTCTTCGAACGATACAAAACATCGGTGTACGACAAGGACGCCGAGGCGCTTCTCCTTCTCTACCACCGGAACGTGCGCGTTTTTGATATGTGGGGGAGTTGGGTCTACGCCGGAAGCGACGCCTGGCGGTCGATGATCGACGACTGGTTTGGCTCGCTGGGCGACGAGCGGGTCGTGGTGCACTTTGGGGAGGTGGAGGTGGCTGAATCCGATTCCCTGGCTACGGCCACTGCATTCGTGAGATACACGGCGGTCTCGGCCGAAGGAAAAGAACTCCGGTCGCAGCAGAATCGGTTGACGTGGGTTCTCAGG
>CAYPYM010000005.1:9342-16404 GCA_964414435.1 uncultured Ignavibacteriales bacterium
TGGTTGGAAGATTGTTCACGAGCACACGTCGGCGCCGGTGAATCCAGAAACGGGGAAAGTGCTATTGCAGCGGGCGGATGCGAGTTGAGCTCGTGTTAGCTCAGGGATTATCCAGTAACCGAGTAGAATTGCGCGGTCGGCGGAGTTGCCAGCGCGTGACGGCTCAGGATGCGCATGCTTAGCGCTGTCTCACACCGGCAGTGCGGTGCAGGGAAGCAGTGCTGTCTTTTGTCCATTTGACCGCTCCCTAGTAGTACCGGATGCTGTCGTATCGGTCTTCTACGGAATCAAGGCGCACTGAGTCAGCGTACCAGGCAGTAGGTGGTAGAGGGGTGAGTTTCAAATTATCTAACGTCTTGCTGTCCATCCTGGTGGGCGAGGATTCGCTTAGAACTTCCATCGCCCACGCCCTCAAATCCACGTTGCTTTGAGTCGGCGGCTCCTTCAGAACTTCAATTGCCAACTCCAGGTAGCGGAGCTTGACCTGATCGTCCCAAGTTGACGTCGCGCTGGTGCCGATCCATGCAACGACAATAGGCACAAACAGCGTCGCGACTATTACGCTCAGTGCCTTCGCTCTTTCGAGTGTTAGCTTGCTCACAATCACTCTCCGGCATTTGTGTCAACGAATTTCCGTGTGCCTCCGGCGCGTGCCGACAGACTCGGTTGAGAACCGCTCGGCGGCCTCCACCCACGATCGGTCAGTCATCGCACGATAAAGGACCATCGCTCTCAGCAAAGCTGCAGGTCTGTCGGAAATCTGAATAGGAGAAATGTGTGCCGTCGCGTCGCTCAGCGGTGGGCGGGACCACGGGGGTCCCGCCCGACCAGCCGCTTTCATCCCTGAAAGGACGCCTGATCCATCAGGAATTGTCTCAACCAGAACAAGAAATCAGCGATCAACTACAGCCGCTGGTGGCTCCGCAGGTATCGCATTTGAGACACGTGCCATTACGAACCATGGTGAATTGGCCGCATTCAGAGCACATATCGCCCTCGTAACCCTTGAGACGCGCAGTGCGGATCTGGCGCTGTAATCTCTGGGCGTCATGCCCTCCATCATCCGCTCCTGCTGACGTGGCGACATACTCAAGCACCGTCTCTTTTGATGCAGCGCCCGCATCTGGAGCCGAACCCTCCAGCGATTTACCATTCCCGTTACCTCCTGTCCCACTCGGGTGTGTATGGCCGTTCCCGTTGCCGCCGGACAGATCGACCTGGACGTGATCCGACTGGATATCGCCGCTCATGCGATTCCCCAGCGTCCCGTTGGCAACCGGTTCTTCCTCTACGAACTCCATCGACTCGCCGGCCGGCGTACCCAGAGCGTCGTGACGAAGGTCCTCATCCGACACCTGCGCGAGGTCCTGACGGTCGAGATAGGTGATAGCTAGTTCACGGAAAATGTAGTCGATAATCGAGGTCGAGCGCTTGATCGCGCGGTTCCCCCGGACCAGCCCGTTCGGCTCGAACCGGCTGAACAGGAACGCCTCGACAAATTCCTCGAGCGGCACGCCGTGCTGAAGACCGAGCGACACCGCGATCGCAAAACTGTTCATGAGTGACCGGAACGCCGCACCCTCGCGATGCATGTCGAGGAATATCTCGCCAAGGGTGCCGTCGGTGTATTCGCCGGTCCGCAGGTAGACCTTGTGGCCGCCGACCACCGCTTTCTGGGTGTAGCCCGCGCGGCGGTTGGGCAGTTTGCGGCGCTTCGCGATGTAACGATAGATCAGCTTGCGGGCCGCTCTCTCGGCGACTTTCTCGACCGTGGCCGGCTGCATCTGATCCTCTTCATCATCGTCGAACAGCGCCGACGACAGCGGCTGGCTGAGCTTGGAGCCGTCGCGGTAGAGCGCGATCGCCTTGTTCATCGTCTCCCAGGCGAGCCGGTAGGCGCGCTTGACGTCGTCGAGCGAAGCCTCCGACGGCATATTGATCGTCTTCGAGATTGCGCCCGAGACGAACGGCTGCGCCGCCGCCATCATGCGGATATGCGCCTCGAAACTGATAAACCGCCGACCCTTCCGGCCGCACCGGTTGGCACAGTCGAAAATGGCGAGGTGCTTCTCCTGAAGGTGCGGGGCGCCCTCGATCGTCATCGTGCCGCAGACATACTCGTTGGCGGCGTCGATCTGGTCGCGGGTGAACCCGAGTTCACGCAGGAGATTGAAATCCCACTCGTCGATCGCGTCCCTGTTCAGGCCGAGCGTCTCGGTGAGGAACTCCTCGCCGAGAACGTGCTTGTTGAAAGCGAAGGTGACATCGAACACGTCGCCGAGCGCCTTCTCGAGCGCGGTCAGCTCCTCCTCGCCGAAATCCTTCGCCTTGAGCGACTCGTGGTTGATGAACGGCGCGCCCTTGAGCGTCCGGCGACCGGTCGCGTAGAGAATGATCTCATCGATCTGCTGATCGGAGTAGTCGAGTTTCCGCAGCGCGATCGGCACCGAGCTGTTGATAATCTTGAAATAGCCGCCGCCGGCCAGCTTCTTGAATTTGACCAGGGCGAAGTCGGGCTCGATCCCGGTGGTGTCGCAATCCATGACGAGACCGATCGTGCCGGTCGGCGCGATCACCGAGACCTGGGCGTTGCGGTAGCCGTGGATCTCGCCCATCTCGAGCGCGCGATCCCACACCCGGCGGGCGGCGCTGACCAGATCCGACGGCACGTAGTTGGGATTGATGCCGATCGGCTTGACCGTCAGGCCTTCGTACTCGGACTTCTCGGTGTTGAAAGCGGCGCGGCGATGGTTGCGGATCACCCGGAGCATGTGCTCGCGGTTCTTGAAGAAGCCGGGGAACGGCCCGTGCTCCTTGGCCATCTCGGCCGAGGTGACATACGCCTCGCCGGTCAGCATCGCGCTGAGCACGCCGCACCAGGTGTAGCCCTCCTGCGAATCGTACGGGATACCGAGCCGCATGAGGAGGGTGCCGAGATTGGCGTAGCCGAGCCCGAGCGTACGGAATTCGTAGCTCTTCTGGGCGATCGGCCGCGACGGATACGAGGCCATCATGACCGAGATCTCGAGCACCACGGTCCACAGGCGCGCCGCGTGCAGGTAGCCGTCGATATCAAACGACCCGTCGTCCTTGAGGAACTTGACGAGGTTGATCGAGGCCAGGTTGCAGGCGGTGTCGTCGAGGAACATATACTCGGAGCAGGGATTGGAAGCGTTGATCCGGCCGTCCTCGGGGCAGGTGTGCCACTCGTTGATCGTGGTGTCGAACTGGACTCCGGGATCGGCGCACGACCACGCGGCGAAACAGATCTTTTCCCACAGCTCGGCGGCCGGCAGCGTGCGCGCCACGGCACCGTCGGTGCGGCGGATCAACTGCCAGTCGCCCCCCTCTTTGAGCTTCTCAAAGAAACTGTTGGGGATACGGACCGAGTTGTTCGAGTTCTGGCCGGAGGCGGTCGCGTACGCTTCACCTTCCCAGTTGGTGTCGAGCGACACGAATTCGATATCGCCGATGCCCTGGGCAATCAGCTCGAGAATCTTCTTGATATACGCCTGCGGGACGGCGTAGCGGCGGGCGGTGCGGAGGGCGTCCTTGAGAGCGGCGTTTTTCTCCGGGTTAACCTCGAAAACGGAGTCGCCGTTGTTGCCCGCGATCCGCGCGGCCGCAACGATGTTGCGGAGCTGGTCGCGGATGATCCGCGAGCCGGCCACCATCGCGGCGACCTTCTGCTCCTCGACTACTTTCCAGGCGATGAATTCGACGATATCGGGATGGTCGAGATCGAGCGTGACCATCTTGGCCGCGCGGCGGGTGGTGCCGCCCGACTTGATCGCGCCGGCGGCGCGATCGCCGATCTTGAGGAACGACATCAGCCCCGACGACTGCCCGCCGCCCGAAAGCGGCTCGCCGCACGACCGCAGTGCGGAGAAATTGCTGCCGGTGCCGGAGCCGTACTTGAACAGGCGCGCCTCGCGCACCCACAGATCCATGATGCCGCCGTCGTTGACGAGGTCATCGGTGATCGACTGGATAAAGCAGGCGTGCGGCTGCGGCCGTTCGTAGGCGTTGCTGCACTGGGTCAGGGTGTGCGTCTTTTCATCGACATAATAGTGACCCTGCGACGGTCCGGAGATGCCGTAGGCGAAGTTCAGCCCGGTGTTGAACCACTGCGGTGAGTTGGGCGCGGCGATCTGCGCGGCGAGCATATAGCACAGTTCGTCGTGGAAAATCTCGGCGTCCTCTTCACTGTCGAAGTAGTGGGCCTTCAGACCCCAGTGGCGCCAGCACCCGGCGAGGCGGTTGAACACCTGGCGCGAGTCGGTCTCGCCACCGGTTTTCTGCTTACCGTTTTCGTCGAGAATCGGGACGCCCTGTTCATCGGTCTGCGGGACGCCCGCCTTGCGGAAGTATTTCTGCGCGATGATATCGACCGCCACCTGCGACCAGGCCTGGGGGATGTCGATGTCGTTGAGTTCGAAGACGACCGATCCGTCGGGGTTCACAATCCGGGAGGATCGTTTGGCAAAGGTGATGCGGCTGTAAGGTGATTCGCCGTCGCGCGTGAAATACCGCTGAAATTTCAAGATAAACCTCCTGTTGCTTCCTGCTCAGGCTTGTCGGGACAATGCATTCCGTGCAGTAGGGAGGAACCCCGGCCCGGCGTCCTTGAAGTAAAGCAGCTGCCCCTTGTTTACTCGTTTATGATGACTGTCGGGAGGACGGGCGGTTATAAGCGAACGTCCGCCGGACAGTGGCTACAAGATATAGGGGTTGGAGTTCGGTCATATACTAAAAATTGTGTTTTTTCGAGGAAATCTCTATTCCGTTGAGCGTCAAAAAACTACATTGTCATCCCGCTCATCAAAACCTAACGAATTATGACTACGTTGTTCGGGTTCACATTTTCGAGTGCTGTAAGCCATTGTCAAAATTGCAGATACAGGGCATGTCCCTTTCAACGCTGACCGGAAGCATCGGCGCTAAAAAGTGGATGACGGTCATTCTATTTATTAGCAATATGTTACAAAGCAATCAACAACATGTCAACACGATTTCAACAACTCGTGTGGAAAAGACCGGCTGAAAGGCACCCTACTCGACCGCTCGGGCCTGCTGCGTGCACCTCGCCGGACCGCTGGATAGCCCCGTTGCCCGCTTCCGGAGAGATCCGCCCGCCCGCTCATCGCCTCATCGCCGGGTTTGCCGCCGGCCAAGGTCGCCCTTCTCCTACTCGGGGCCTCGGCTGGCGAGGGAGCCGTCGGTCGATCGACATCCTGCGGGCGGGGTGGATTGCCATGGCCGGCGGGCGAATCCGAAGACATCGGTATACGGGAAATTGACTTAAAGCGCATTTTTCCCTTGACAAAAACGGGCTTATGGCTTAAAATGCGAGTGCAATCGGAAAGTGTTACTCTTTCTGTGGATTACCTAATATCGTCCGCCCAGGCAGGTTTCGTCCCCTGCTTGGGTTTTTTTTTGCGGTAAATTCCCCCTTTGAGAAACCCATCGGCAGATGAGGACATCTGCCGCTCAGATCATACTGTCAGGTGAGAGCTGGTTCCGGGAAGCTGGCCAGATCGCGTGATATCCTAACCGTTGCGTCAGGTCCTGCCGCGGCCTGAGCGTGGCGAATGGCGCGGGGTGACCTGACGCCTACGCCGCCGCGCGTTCCGCTTCCGGCGCGCCGGCTTTCCGCCTGGCGATCAGCGACCACCACAACAGCGCCACCCCCGCGAGAAACGGCGGTATCGACAGATACTGCCCCATGGTCAATCCCCCGGCGGCGAGCGCCTGGTACTCCTTGAAGAACTCAACGAAGAAGCGTCCGAGGAAGTAGGTCGTCAGGAACAGCCCCGACATCATGCCCACCGGACGGTTCTCTTTCCCCGCCTTGCGGTCGGCGAGCCAGAGCAGCAGCAGGATGATCAGGCCCATGACGAATTCGTAGAGCTGCGAGGGATGTCGGAGCACGGCGCCGTTGTCGTAGTACATGAAGCGCACCCCCCAGGGGACATCGGTGGCGCGGCCGACAATCTCGGAGTTGAAAAAATTCCCCAGCCGGACCATGGCGGCCCCGATCGCAACTGACATCGCCAGCCGATCCATGATATCGAGCAGCGGGACATGGTGGCGTCGGGCGAACAGCCAGAGGGCGAAGATCAGCCCGATCGTGGCGCCGTGCGAGGCCAGCCCGCCGTGCCAGAGTTCGAGGATCTGCAGCGGGTGGTGGAAATAATAAACGGGGTCGTAGAAGAGGACGTGGCCGAGCCGCGCGCCGATCACGACCGCGAGGAAACCGTACATGAGGAACGCCTGGGCCGTCTCGAGCCGGTAGCCGCCGCGGAGCATCTGCCGTTTCCATACGAAATAGCCGATCAGCAGGGTGGCGGCGAAAATCACGCTGTAGTAGCGGAGCTGGAATGGGCCGATGTGGAAGATGGCCGGGTCGAGGTTAAAGACGAATCCGTGCATTGGTCTCCTGTCTGAGTGAGCCGGGATAATTCGATTCGGGCCCGGCGCCGTAAGTAAGACAAGGTACGACCACTATTGGTTCCGCGCAAACGTTGAACTTCGGTGGCGGTAGCTATCCCCGCCTAGCGCGGCCGGGGAATATTGGTTGATGCTCGAATTCTGGCGGGTATACTGCAATTGGATCGAATTTCGGAGTCGGATGAGCAACGCATCGCCGAGAGCAGAAAGACGAGACAAATGATGTTTGAACCAAAACCAATCGGCATCATCCACACGCCGTTCCAGACCGCCGAGGGAACACCCATTCAGCCGGCCACCGCAAAGGCGGCCGAGGGGCGGATCGAGATCTTTCCGGAATATGTCGAGGGGCTGCAGGACCTGGACGGCTTCGAGCGGATCTGGCTGATCTACTGGCTCGACCGCAGCCGTCCGCCGGTCATGAAAGTCGTGCCGTTCCGCGACACGGTCGAGCGCGGCCTGTTCGCCACGCGCGCGCCGAGTCGGCCCAACCCGATCGGGCTGTCGGTGGTGCGGCTGGATCGTATCGACGGAAGCGTGCTCTATATCCGCGATGTCGACATACTCGACAACACGCCGCTGCTTGATATCAAGCCGTATTCACCGGAGTTC
>CAYPYM010000006.1:0-4196 GCA_964414435.1 uncultured Ignavibacteriales bacterium
CATCTCGCCCTTGAGCGCGAACAGCACCACCAGCGTGATCAAGAGGGCGCCGATCGACACCGGGGTCAGCCGATGCAAAAATACCCGGTTGAAGTAATCGATCCCTTTTGTGGCGAGAATCCGCTTCCGGGTGTAGTACCCGCTCACCAGCGGCAGGCCGACATAGACCGCCACGGAGAGCAAGATCGTTTGCCACGGAATCGGCATCTGGTTGACCGAAAGCAGCAGGCCGCCCAGCGGGGCGTAGAGGAAGAGCATGGTGAGCGAGTTGATCGCAACCATGACCAGCGTGAGGGCGTCGTTGCCGCGTGCGAGATACCCCCACATGAGGACCATCGCGGTGCACGGCGCGATCCCGAGCAGGATCGCCCCCGAGATATACGAGCGGTACAGCTCCACCGTCTCGCCGTTGATCACCTCGGTCCCGCTCAACCACGGACGGAACAGGTAGCCGAGAAAGAAATAGGCGATCGCGTACATCGTGAACGGCTTGATCAGCCAGTTGACCACGAGCGTCAGAAACACCGGCCGCGGCGTACGCGCCGCCGCCTTCACCCGCGAGAAGTCGATCTTCACCATGATCGGGAACATCATGAAAAAGAGACACACCGCAATCGGCAATGATACCTGGGCGTACGACAGCCGGTCGAGCAGATCGGCGATCGGGGGATAAACCAGGCCGATCACGGTCCCGACAACGATCGCCAGGCCGACCCAGAGAGTCAGATACCGTTCAAATACCGAGAGGCCGCGTTCGGCCATAATTCGCCTCCATCAGCACGTTTTGGTTTTGGCATGTTCGGCCAGCCGCACGAGATCGGATCGGTGCGGTTCGTCCGCCAGCAACTCGCGCACGATACCCTGCACGCCGACCGCCAGCGGAGAATCGACCGCGTTGAGGCGGTAATAGACCCATTGTCCCGCCCGACGGTCCGCGATCAATCCGGCTTGTTTGAGCCGACCGATATGGCGCGAGACGGTCGACTGCGGCAACTCCAGCACTGCCATGAGGTCGCAGACACACAGCTCGCCCCGAGTGAGAAGGGCCATGATCCGGAGCCGGGTCGGCTCGGAGAGGGCTTTGAAGATGTCGCTGGCTTGATTCATAGTATATCCGCTTATCCGGATATACGGAATAACCGGGCCGCTGTCAAGTGAGATTTTTGTCAGAGTGCTCGGCCGATTCGGGATCTCGTTGGCCACCCTCTCCCCGGGGCACCGACTGGCTCCCGTCTAACCAATTGATCTGTATGTAGATGAAAGCAACTTCGAGCCCCGGACGCGCTCCGCCGGTAATTTCCCTATAAACGCGGAGCATTTTCGTACATTTTAATGAAACCGGGTCGACCGTTGAACTGTTAAAAGGGCATACGCAAACGCAAATTACGGGGATTTTCACCCCTCCCGCACAACAGTTTGACATTGACCGACACCCTTTTGAGAGATATAATAGGACATTAGCATACGTTAATCACACAATGGTCCCACGTGAAGAGGAGTCACAACATGAGAAAAGCTATCACCGCCGTACTTGTCCTGGCTCTGTGCCTCGCGTTCGGCAGCGCGATGGTTTACGCCGGCGACGGTTGCAGCGCTCACAAGACCGCTGACCAGACTGCCGCCAAGTCCGCCTGCACCGGTTCCGATGTCACCGCCAAGCTGGTCAGCGCCGACAAGCACTGCCCGTATGCCGGCACCGACTGCGGCGTCAAGTGCACCCCGGAAGAATGTGCCGAGTGGGCGAAGATGTGCGAGAAGCACGGCGAAAACGCCGAAATCCGCATGATCTCCGTCAAGGGCATGACCTGCACCGGCTGCGAAAATTCGATCAAGGCCACCCTGACCTCGACCCCCGGCGTGCTCGAAGTTGCCAAGGTGTCGTACAAGGACGGGATGGCGGTCGTGATCGTCGACAAGACCAAGGCCAAAAACGAAGCCCTCACGACCTCCGTGGTTAACAAGGGTTACGAGGCCCAGATCATCCCGGCCGTCGCCAAGACGACTGACAACGCTCAGGTGAAGAAGGCTTCCGGCGACATGCCGTCGTGCGCCGCCACCTGCACCAAGCCGTGCACCGGCGACAAGAAGGACGCCAAGAGCGAGAAAGACTCGCACTGACCCTTCGATCGATTCTGAACACTGCGGGCGGGAGACATCTCCCGCCCTTTTTTTGCCCGCTGCCCGGCTCCTCCGCGGCTGGAACCGCCGCCCCCTCTCGACTGTATCCGATATGATACCCTGCGCCGCTGCGTTCAGTTGTGGCGCCCGCCCGGCCGATTGCTTATTATGAACCGGATAACTCGAGCCGAATGAAACTACTGCGATATGTCATCATAGCGGCGATGCTCGCCCCGGCCGGCGCCCGGGCAGCCAAGTACGCCGGCGACGCCTTCTCGCTGGGAGCGGGCGCGCGCGGTCTTGCGCTCGGCGGCGCGGTCGTGGCCGGTCCGTTCGATGCCACCGCCGCCTACTGGAACCCGGCCGGCATGAATCGCCTGAGCGGTCGATCGATCACAGCCATGCACGCCGAGACCTTCGGCTCGCTTCTCAACCACGACTATGTCGGCTACACCGATGCCCGCCCGCGGCCCGGCGCGACCGTCCGGGCGTTCGGCTTTTACGGCTACTATCTCGGCGGCGGCGGCATCAAGATCACCCAGCTCAACGAATACGATCGCCCCTATGTCGTGTCCGAGGAATCCCACGGCGACCTGCTCCTCGGCGCCGCGCTCGCCGGACGAATCCGGGACCGGATCGATTTCGGTCTCACCGCCAAGATCATCTATCGCGATATCGGAACCGAATCGGGCTACGGTCTCACGCTCGATGCCGGCGCCCTCTATGACCCGTATCCGTGGGCGACGGTCGGACTCATGGTGACCGACATCACCACCGGATTCATTCGTTATTCGGGGAAAACATTCGACAGCGGTTCCAACACCGAGACGATCTATCCGACCGTCAAGCCGGGGCTGATGCTAAGGCGCAGCTACTCCGATTTCACCGGACGCTTCACGATGTCGGGGGATATCAAGTTCGAGAGTCTGAAAGAGGCCGCCCAGTACTGGAGCGGGCCCCTGTCAGTTGATTCACATTTTGGGGGCGAACTCGGCTATCGTGGCGCCGTGTTCGGACGGGCCGGGTTCGATATTGGCCGGTTCACCGCCGGCGGCGGCGTTGATGTCCACAACATCAGTGTCGACTTCGCCTGGCTCCATCACTCCGATCTGGATGAGACCTTCCGGGTGAGCGCCGCCTACCGCTTCTGACCGTCCCCATTTCCTTCTGTAGCTCGATCGATTCCGACAAGGTGGCCGCACCGCTCGCCGGATCAGTTGCCGGTCGCGTCCGCGCTGTCGGAGGCGAGGAATTCCTGCGCGGCCGTCTTTGCCTTTGGCCAGGCCACGGTCACCACAAACATCCCGCGCAGATCGCCCTTCGAATACCCCACCGCTTCATCGTCGGGGTAAATCTCCGCCAGTTTCTCGGAGACACCGGGCGCCAGCTTATCCGGCGTGCCATGACAGTTGAGGCAGAGATCCCCCGTACGAATCGCCTGGTAGTAACAGTAGCTCGAATCGCCGAGCGAGTCGGTCTGCCACTCGGCAAAAATGCCGTCGACCGTCGCCGCGGTATCGGCCAGTTTGGCCAGGACTACCATCTGATGATCGTTGGCGCGATCATCGGGGTTGCGCGGCCGGTCGGTGACCCGCGCGATCGTCCAGTCGCTGGCCTTCGAGTGTGCCGTGGAAATCTGCGGCGCCCGTACCTTGCAGATTTCAAGTGCATTAACCGCGCCGTCGTGGTTGATCGCCGTCATCAGGGTCGTTTTGAGATCACCGCCGAACTTCCCGACGACCTTCTGAGAGACCGCCTCGGCCAACTGCGTGTCGGTCAAAGGCGCGGCAGTCGATTTCTCTTTCCCCTGATTGCCGCACCCGGCGGCGACCACGATGGTGGCCAGCAGCATTGGTAGAAGCTTCATGATACCTCCGTCCAGTAAGATCGTTTGACAGCAATTCTAGCCCGGAGGGCGGGGCGGAGCAAGTCTTTTGGGCCGGGGGAGCTCACCGGAAAAAACCGGGACTCGCTGAATCTGATCTTGCTTGTATCCGGCGTCGCTCCGTATATATTGGGTAATATACACCGCTTTGGTCAATATTTCCTGATTTGTAGATAGTGTCTAAAATCTCTTG
>CAYPYM010000006.1:4206-16378 GCA_964414435.1 uncultured Ignavibacteriales bacterium
TCGAACATATTAAGATATTATATATCAAGATGTTATATGTTACGGTGACGGTCCCCAAGCCTTCCCGTTTCAATCCCAAACCGGAACCTTCATTTTCAGATTCGTGTTTTAGAAAGTGGACAACATAGGTTGTGAAAGCCGGCCGGTGGTCGTATCCGGCACAAGTGAAGAACGGTGGTGATTCGAAATGACATACGACATTGACCAGGCCCTGAAGCCGTACTACAACATTCAGATGATGCTGGAGCACATCCCGCGGGACATCTGGGAACTCCTCCTCCCGGAGGATGAGGAGAAACTGGCGGTGCTCGAATCGAATATTCTGTTCTTCCGGCGCCGCGCCAAGGAGCGCGATCAGGTGATGTCGCTTCAGCGGCTGTGTGGATTCCCGTTGCGGCCGAACGAATCGCTCCGTGAGACCAATATCAAGGCCAAGCTGGCCGGTCTCCGGAAAGATCAACTGCGCCGGCGATACAACGAAAACAGGCCGGGCAGCGGGGGTGAGGAGGATGATTCGGCCGATACGGCGTAGCCGGTGAGAGGCCGGCCGCGTCCGACGGCGTTCATCTATAAAGACAGACTGTACTGACTCTTCACGTGTGATCTCAGCCGTACAGCCTACACGGCCTCGCCCGCACCGGCGAGGCCGTTCTTCTTGTGCAACTTTTCACGGGGAGGGAAGGCTGTGAGATATGATCAGAATTCAAACCCGGCGCGGAGATAGAAGCGATCGAAACTTCCGGTCGCTGCGCCGTAACCGATTTCAAAGGGGCCCAACGGAGTATCAAGCGCCAGGAAGGCGCCGGCCCCATGACGCAGATTTTTTAGCTTCATCTCGTCGCTGCTCCCGTAGACGTCCCCGAGGTCGTACCGCGCCGTTGCGTACAGGTGCAGCGGCAGCTTGGCGCGGAGTTCGGCTGACCCGAGAATCATCTTGTCGCCGGCCAGCTGGTAGGTTCGGTAGCCGACGAAAGAATCCATCCCGCCGAGATAGAACTTCTCCGACCAGGGCAGTCCGGAACGTGAGATCCCGAGCGCGATCTTCGGGTGGAAATTGAGATACCGGCCGAGCGGGAAGTACGCTTCGATCGACGTATAGAACCGCGTGTACTCGACATCGCCGCCGACCAGTTTCCCCGCCTGCTCCAGTTCGAAATAATGCTTCTTGCCCGTGTTCGTAAACGGCACCCGGTCGAATGTCTCGACCAGTGACTCCAGTGACAGGACCCGCAGCCCGAACCGTTCGCCGCTGTGGGTCTGGCTGAACTTGTATTCCACTTCGGCAAGCGTAATGGCGCCCGAAACCGTGCCCAGCCGCGCGATCTGCTGGCCAAGCCGCCCCTCGAAACCGGTCTTGCGCTCCTGTCGCTCGGCGATCAGCGAATCACGGTCGTTGTAGAGGTGACGGTCGAGCAGTGAATGGAACAGCTGCACTTTGGCCGTGACGTACGATTTGAAGATCCGGTCCGCTTTGAAACTGGTCGCATAAAACTGCCGGTCGGGTGAGTAACGCGCGTGGACCAGGAATTCCAGGCCGGCCCCGCCGACGTTGTCGTCGAGCAGCTCCGCGAATTCCTCCGAATGATATTCGTCGTCCCAATGCCAGCCGAGCCGAAGCTGGCGGTACTTTTTTTCCTCCACCCGAATCACCACCACC
Source organism: uncultured Ignavibacteriales bacterium (assembly GCA_964414435.1). Taxonomy (GTDB): domain Bacteria; phylum Zixibacteria; class MSB-5A5; order GN15; family FEB-12; genus JAGNLV01. The sequence goes on from CAYPYM010000006.1 coordinate 5,864, forward strand.
GGCTCGCCGTCATCGGGCACCAGATCGAGCGTGACCCGGTCAAACAGGTCGGTACCGTAGATATTGGCGATTCCCCGTGCCGCTCGCCGGGTCGAGTACGGCTCGCCGGTGTGAAGCGGGAAATGGGACCGGACATACCAGTCTTTCGTTCGTCCGCCGTTCTGAATGGCGATGCGTTTGATGATCGCCTCGTCGATAACGACCGTCATCTGCTTCTCATACGGGTCGATCGCGACATCGCGGATCGTGACGAGATCCCAGTCGTGACGCCGATACAGGGCCCGGATCCGGTCGAGACCTTCCTTGAGCGCGGCGGGGGTGATAAGCCCGGAGTCGAGACCGAGGGCGCGGTGAAGGAGTGTATCGTTCTCGTTGAGGTTTCCGATAAACCGCACCGTGGTCTCGGCGGCGTCGAGACAGGTGAAACCGTCAAGCTGAAGGGTGTAGTGCTCTTCGCCGGAGTCGACAGCCGGCTGCGGGATCATGGTGCCGGTCAGTTGAAAGAAACCGCACTCGCGGGTGAGCGCCTTGAGCTGATCGATCAGCATCGAGCGGGTGCAGTGCTCACCAATGAGCCGCTCCTCGAACCGGCTTCGGAACAGGATGGTGTTGCCGTGCAGGTTGAGTTGCGCGATCGTGAAACAGGTCGAATCCCGGCGCACCCGGAGCACGGCGGCGATGCTGTCCGCCGCCGCCAGCCCGGCCCGATACCCGAGACCGATAAGGCTGTCGGACATCCGAAATTCGGTCGACCGGATCGCTTCCGGCACCGGCGACATGACGAAGTCGGCTTCCTGCAGGGCGTTTCTGAGCTTGTCCGCGGTCATGATGGTCGTCACCTGGTTGGCGATATCGACCGGCGTGATCAGTTCGTCACGGGCCACCAGCGGCGAGGCGGTGTTGATCGCCACGACGTAATCGACCGTATCGCACAGCTCGCGAGCGACATCGACCGGAATCGGATCGACCATGCCGCCGTCCATGAGCAGTTCGCCGTCGATGTCCAGCCCGGTGAAGGCCAGCGGAAACGCCATGGTCGCCCGCATCGCATCGGCCAGCGAGCCGTGCCGGAGTACCCGCTTCCGCCCGCTTATCACATCCGTTGAGACGGTCGCGAACGGAATCGGCAGGCGCGAAAAATCGCCCGCGGCCCGGTAAGTGGCCCGCGTCGTCAGGGTGGTCAGAAAGGTCGAAAACTGCTGCCCCGAGGTCAGCGCCTGCGGGATCATCGGGATGACGCCGTTGAACCGGATCGACAGCAGGTCGCGCCCGCGTTCGCGCCGTCGCGTCTGAAGCATGGTCGTGCGGGGCGGGGCGTTCTGGAACAGCGTGGCGAAATCGAGATGGCTGGCTATCGTCTCGAGCTGCTCCGGGGTGTACCCGGCGGCGTAGAGACCGCCGACGATGCCGCCCATCGATGTCCCGGCGACCCCGGCCACGTCGATCCGACGTTCCTCGAACGCCTTCAGGACGCCGACCGACGCCAGCCCGCGGATACCGCCGCCCGACAGTGCGAGCAGGACCGAGTAGTGCGGCAGGGTGTCGTTGGGATCGAGACCGTGAAGTCCGCCGATGGTGATCCGATCGGCGGCCGCTCCGGATCGTACCATCAGCAGAAAAATGATGAGGACTGTACTGCAGAGACTTTTCACTTGCCAACCGGAATACGCAGACGGTTCATTGTTCTGGATGACCCGTTTCGATTGGTAATTAAACATGCCGCTCACCCGGACGGAATTAAAAAATTTGAGCGCTCTCTCGACCCGCAAGGGAAGGCGCGGTCAGGGGCGTTTTTTGGCCGAAGGCGTCCGCCTTCTCGAGGAGGCGATCCGTCACGACGTTCGCCCCGAGGCGGTCTTTTTTGCTCCGTCGTCGCTCTCGGACCGGGGCTCCCAATTGGTTGAGCGCTTTCGGGATCAGAAGGTACGTTGCGAACCGATGCCGGTCCGGCAGATCGGCAAACTGGCCGATACGAAGTCGCCCCAGGGCATTGTCGGCCTCTTCACGGCGCCCGCCACTGACCTGCAAAAACTTTACCGGCCCGATTTTCGTAGTATACTGGTGTGCGACGGCGTCGCCGATCCCGGGAATCTCGGGACGCTCCTGCGCTCCGCGCTCGCGTTCGATTTCGATCTCGTCATCCTGACCGGGCGCAGCACCGAACCGTATTCGCCCAAAGTCGTGCGATCATCCATGGGCGCCATGTTCGGCCTCAGGATCGCGGTCGCGGAATCTGATGCCGTCGCGGCCCTGATCAACGATTCCGGATGCACGGTGCTGGCCGCTACTGTCGGCGACGGCGGCGACGAATGGCGCGGCCGGATCAGGAGCAACGGTCGGCTGGTCCTGACGATCGGCTCGGAGGCGGAGGGACTGTCGCCCGAAATCGAAGCGCTGGCAACCGTTCGGGCGCATATCGCCCATTCCGCGAAGGTGGAGTCGTTAAACGCCGCCGTTGCCGGGTCGATACTAATGAAGGAGGTATATGACCTCACGAGGTGACATGGTTCGCATGAAAACAGCCGTAGCGATCGGTCTGGCGCTGATCCTGACAATCGGGTTCGCATCATCCTCGCGCGCCCAGGAGATTTTCAAGGACAAGGACGGCCTGTACTACACCCGCGATCTCAATGCATCCACGCCCATCAAGGGCGCCGATCGCCTTCTGATCAAATCGGCCTCGACCCTTTCCGGCACCCTCGAAATAAACGCCGACAGCACCGCCCGCTCGGTCTCGGTCAAATACGTCAAACGGGCCAAAGCCGACTCCCGCTCGCAGGCAATCGACTTCATCGATCTCATCGCCGCCGATCTGGACAACGTCGCCGACGGCGTTCGGCTCCAGCTGCGGGCGCCGAACCCCGCCCCCTGGAGCGGTACCGATTTTGCCGGATCGGTGGTCGCGACCGTCACCGTACCGCCCGGGATGTCGCTCGAGATCGACGCTGAAATGTTCGATGTGGCCGCGACCGGGCCGTTCAGCGGCGTCAGCGTCCCGTCGTCGTTCGGCCGGCTCGAGGTGTCCGATGTGATCGGCCGGTGCCAGCTGAACACGGCCAACCGCCGCGTGGTCGTTGAAAACGTGACCGGCCGCGTGACGGTCGAGACGACCAATTCGACCCTGACGGCCGTCAACATCCGCTCCCTCGACGATCTCTCGTCGTTCCGCAACAGCGGCGGGGATATCCGGATCGACGGTTTCACCGGAGAACTGAACGTGCGCAATACCTATGGCCGAATCGAGGTCTTTGACTACGAGCCGGTCGGCAGCCAGAACGTCATCAGCGGCCGGGCCGCACCGGTGGTGGTTGAACTGCGCAAGATGGGCAACGGCGGGCTCGTGCTCAAGAACCGGGCCGAGGATATCGATATCAGCGTCCCCGAGGATCTCTCGGCGATGCTCTCGCTGGCGGTGGAGGAGGAAGGGAAGATCGAAGTAAACAATCTCCGTTTCCGGACCGACCTGGTACAGAAAGACCGCCTGAGTATCGTCAGCGGGGACGGCCAGTCGTTTATCTCCGGGACCATCAGCGGCCCGGGGAACATTTACGTTCGAGGAGTTGAAGCCGGAGAGGATTAATGCATCGTTACGTACGCCATCTCTGCACCGGGAGCCTGGCGGCTCTCACGGTGATTGTTTCATCCGCCGCCGCGGAGCGGATCCCCATTCCCGACGGCATTTTTTATTACGCGCCGGCAGCCAGCGTGTTCGGGTCGGAAGCCGTCTGGACCGACCCCGCCGCGCTCGGCCATTACAAAGCGACCGAGTTCGAGATCATGCTCGACTACCGCGACGGCACGTTTGCCAGGAGCTGGGGCGGCGTAATCAATCGCCAGGGATTCGCTCTGGCCCAGCGGTATCTGGATAATCCCGACGGCAACAACTTCCGGGAATATATCCTCGCCTACGGCGTCCCGTTCGGTCGCTCGCTGGCGCTGGGCGGCTCCTATCGGTACTTCAGCAGGGGTCCCGGCATCTACAGCAACCGCCACTTCTGGAACCTCGCCGTCACCAGCACCGGCGTCGGACCCTTCAGCTGGGCGGCCGTCTTCTCCAATCTGAACCGGGGAGAGGTCAACGGCCGGAAAACTGAAACCGAACAGCGGTATTCACTGTCCTACCGCCCTTCCGGACAAACCGTAACCTTTTCGGTCGATGCCTTCCTGTCGACCAAGCAGCGTTTCAAGAACGGTGAATTCGTCTATCACGCCCAGTTCGATCCGGTCCCCGGCCTGACCGTCAACGGTTACGTTGATTCGCACAAGAATTTCGAGATCGGCGTGCGGGCTAATCTCGCCGGGTTCTTCGTCGGATCGCAGCAGGTGTACAGCCGACACGTCTCGCTCAAGCGGCACACGATCTACGTCGGCGCCACTGCGGCGCGGCAGCCCTCGCTGATACCCGAAAAGAGACGCCGCCTTTCCCTCAACGTGAACGGCCGTCCACAGGAGAATCCGACCGAGTTCGTGTTCGGGCAGGCGCCGCCCGCCTACACCGATATCCTGCTGAGCATGTACCGCGCGGCCGACGATCCCTCGATCGGCGAGATGGTTCTGTCGCTCAACCGGCTTTCCGTCGGGTTCGCCCAGGCCCAGGAGCTTCGCGATGCGATCACGGCGTTCCGCAGCCGCGGCAAGCGGGTCACCTGCTACGTGACCTCGCCCGGCAACGTCAGCTATTATGTCGCCAGTGCCGCCGACAAGATCGTCATTCCGCCGGTGAGCCAGCTCAACCTGGTTGGATTGCGGGCTGAGCTGACCTTCTACGCCGGCACGATGGAGAAGCTCGGGATCAAGGCCGACATCCTCCGCATCGGCAAGTACAAAACCGCCGCGGAAGCCTTCACCCGGGAGACGCCGAGCGAGGCGAATGTCGAAATGACCAATCGGCTGCTCGACGATATCTACGCGCAGTTCGTCGGCGGGATCGCCGAAGGGCGCGGAATTTCAGCCGACTCGGTCCGCGCGCTGATCGATATGGGCCCATTCACGTCGGCGCAGGCGATCGAGTACGGCCTGGTCGACGGTCTCAGCTATCGCGACGAACTCAAGGACAACAAGCTGCTGCGCTCGATGCCGGAGATATCGTTTCGTTCATACGAGAAAGACACCCTGCTCAACTCCGGCTGGCCCTGGCTGCCGGAGATCGCTGTTGTCGTCGGCGACGGTGAGATTGTCACCGGCTCCGGGTCACCGGTGCCGTTCGACGAGGGGGCAAAGATGACTCCGGCCCTGATGAGCCGGGGCTTCTCGCAGGCGAGGGCCGACGCCGATGTGCGGGGGATCGTCTTTCGTATCGATTCCCCCGGCGGTCTCGCACTCGCCGGCGAGGATATCTACCACGATGCGACAAAGGCCGCCAAACACGTCCCGATGACGGTATCGATGGGCGACATGGCGGCGTCGGGCGCGTATTACATCGCCATGGCCGGCGGCAGCCTGTTTGCCAGCCCCGGCTCGGTCACCGGGTCGATCGGCATCTTCGGCGGCAAGGCCGACCTCTCCGGCCTGTACGACAAGATCGATCTCCGCAAGACATTGTACACGCGGGGGAAATACGCCGGCATGCTCACTCTCACGAGGCCGTTTACCGAGGACGAGCGGCAGAAATACTACGATCAGCTCAACGCCTTCTACCAGCACTTCGTGCAACTCGTCGCCGACAACCGCGAGATCGCGCCGGACAGTATCGATGCGCTTGCCCGCGGACGCGTCTGGACCGGCCGCGAGGCGCTCGCCAACGGCCTGGTAGATCATCTCGGCGGATTGAAAGCCGCGCTCGATCACACCGCCCGGAAACTCGATCTCCATGAGTACCGGGTCGTCCGCTACCCGCAGCGCCGGGCATGGTTTCAACTCCCCTCGATGCCGCTGTTCGGCGGCCTCATCTCGACTCTCGCCGGCCACCGTGATGTCTCCACTGCGGTGCATGAAGCGGTGCCGCTCGACGACGGCGACATCTACGCCCGGCTTCCGTTCGATCTCGATATTCAGTAACCCTCCGTCCCGACTCTCTCCAAAAAGCAGAGCCGCCGCCGAACGAGCGCCTCCAGACCGACCGATTCGGCTCAGATCGCCGGGCACAATCGACTGGCTCAGCCGTTGTTAATGTGATATACTCGGTACTACAACCAGGCTGAATCGGAAAGGAGACTGCGGTGCCCAGCGCGTCTGAAGTCTTTGTCAAAGCCCTCGAAAACGAACAGGTTCAATATATCTTCGGAGTCCCGGGAGAAGAGAATATCGATTTCCTCGAAGCGCTTCGGAACTCCTCGATCACGTTCATCCTCACCCGCCACGAACAGGGAGCGGGCTTCATGGCCGATGTCTACGGCCGCCTCACCGGCAAAGCCGGTGTCTGTCTCGGCACGCTTGGCCCCGGCGCGACCAACCTGATCACACCGGTCGCCGACGCCTATCTCGATCGCGCGCCGCTGGTGGCGATCACCGGCCAGGCCGACATCCTGAGCGCGCACAAGGAGTCGCACCAGTATATCAATGTCGTCAACCTGATGCAGCCCGTGACCAAGTGGAACGCCCGCATCGAACGGGCCGACATGGTCGCCGAGGCGGTCCGCAAGGCGTTCAAGCTGGCCGAGGCCGAGAAACCCGGCTCGACCCATCTCGAATTCCCCGACAACGTCGCCGAAGAGGAATGTCACGATCCTGAGTATTTCGAGGTGCGCAAGGTCCGCCGCGCCGCCCCCGACTACAAGGCGCTCAACCAGGCCATCGATCTGATGAAACGCTCCCGGAAGCCGCTGGTGATGGCCGGTAATGGCACGATCCGCAAACGCGCCACCAAACAGCTCCGAACCTTCCTCGAAAAAACCGGTTTCGCCGTCTGCAACACCTTCATGGGCAAGGGCGCGGCCGGCTACGACTACCCATACAACTTGTTCACGGTCGGCATGCAGGCGCGCGACTATGTCACCTGCGCGTTCGAGGAGGCCGACCTCGTGATCGCAATCGGCTACGATATCGTCGAATACTCGCCCCGTCACTGGAATCCGTCCGGCGACAAGAAGATCATCCATATCGATTTCGAACAGGCCGAGGTCGACTACTGGTACAACCCGACGGTTGAAGTGGTCGGTGATCTCGCCAACACCCTCTGGGAACTGAACGAGCGAATCGACGACAGTATCGAACCGGGCGGCGGCGAATTCGCCCTGAAACATCGTGAGATGATCATGAAGGATCTTCACGAACACGACAACGACGACGCCTTCCCGCTCAAGCCGCAGAAGATCATCCACGACATCCGCGCCGTGCTCGGCCGCGACGACATCCTCGTTTCCGATGTCGGGGCGCATAAGGTGTGGATCGCGCGGATGTACCCGGTGCACGAACCGAACACCTGCATCATCTCCAACGGATTTGCCAGCATGGGGATCGGCCTCCCCGGCGGGATCGCCGCCAAACTGGCCTACCCCGAGCGCAAGGTGCTCACCGTCTCCGGCGACGGCGGCTTTATGATGAACGTGCAGGAACTCGAGACGGCGGTGCGGCTCGGCACGCCGACCGTCAACCTGATCTGGACCGACGGCACCTTCGGGTTGATCGAGTGGCACCAGGAGAAGAAATTCGGACACTCGTTTGGCACCCGGTTCGGCAATCCCGATTTCGTGAGCCTCGCCGAATCGTTCGGTGCGGCCGGCCTTCGCGTGAACAAAGGCGACGACCTCAGGAACGTGCTGACCGAGGCATTCAAGATGAACAAGCCGGTGGTGATCGATTGCCCGGTCGACTATACCGAAAATATCAAGCTGACCGAGCGGCTCGGCAAACTGGTCTGCCCGGTCTGACCACGACTGCGAAATTTCGAAACGCGTCAATATAGATGGAGAACTGTCATGGCCAAGAACTACAAGATGTATCTCGGCGGCCAGTGGGTCGACCGCAAAGATAAAATCACCGTCGTCAACCCCTTCGACGATGTCGTCCTCGGCACCGTCGCGGCGGCCTCGCCGGCCGACTACACCAAGGCGATCGATCTCGCCGAAAAAGCCTTCGCCCAGACCCGCGAGCTGCCGTCGTACAAGCGCGCCGAGATCTGTCTCGCCATCGCCGACGGCCTCAGGAAGCACATCGAAAAGTTCACCAAGATGATGTCGATGGAACTCGGCAAGGCGTACAAAGATTCCAAAGGCGAGGTCAACCGTGCGATCGGCGTCTTCACCGTCGCGGCCGAGGAGGCCAAGCGGATCGGTGGCGAAATCATGGATCTCGACTGGGCGGCCGGCAGCGAAGAACGGGTCGGGCTGGTCCGGCGTTTCCCCAAGGGCGTCGTGGCCGGCATCTCGCCGTTTAACTTCCCGCTCAATCTCGTCGCGCACAAGATCGGTCCGGCGATCGCCGCCGGCAACACGATCGTGCTCAAACCGGCCAGCAAGACGCCGATAATGGCTCTCATGCTGGCGGAACTGATCGACAGCACCGACCTGCCCAAAGGCGCCGTGTCGATCCTCCCCGGCTCGTCGAAGAACTCGGCGCCGCTGCTCGAGGATCCCCGCATCAAACTGATCACCTTCACCGGTTCGTCGCAGGTCGGCTGGTGGATTCGCAAGCACGCCGCCGACAAGGAAGTCGTGCTCGAGCTGGGCGGCAACGCCGGGGTGGCGATCGCCGATGATGCCGATCTCGACTACGCCGCCGAACGGCTGCTCTACGGCGCGTTTGCCTCGGCCGGGCAGTCGTGTATCTCGGTGCAGCGGATTTTCGTGCACGAGAACGTCTACGACAAATTTATCAAGACCTTCAAAGAGAAGACGAAAAAGCTCAAAGTCGGCGATCCGCTCGATCCCAAAACCGATATCGGCATGATGGTCGATCAGGAATCGGTCACCGGGACCGTCGCCAATATCAAGGCGGCCGTGAAAGACGGTGCGAAAGTCCTCACCGGCGGCAAGGCGGCGTTCGATGGCCGCACGCTCGAGCCGACCCTGCTCGAGAACGTGACGACCGCCATGGATGTCTGCTCGAAAGAAGCGTTCGCGCCGCTCGCGGTGCTGTCGAAATACAAAGACTTCAAGAAGGTTGTCGACGAGATCAACAACTCCGAGTACGGTCTCCAGGCGGGTGTCTTCACCCAGCGCATCAAGGATATCTTCTACGCCTACGAGCGGATCGAGTGCGGCGGGGTGGTCATCAACGATATCCCGACCTATCGCGCCGACCACCAGCCGTACGGCGGCATGAAGCAGTCCGGGGTCGGTCGCGAGGGCGTGAAGTACGCGATCGAAGACCAGACCGACGTGAAGATCCTGAGTCTAAATTTGAAGTAATCGCGCTCGAGCGGTAAACGAACTGTACCGGGGCGGATCATGACTCCGCCCCGCTTGTATCTCCAATCGGTAAGCCACCGCAGAATTCAAGAATGAAATACCGCATCACCAAACCACACGCCCCCGACACGCCCGACCACCTCGAAGTGAAAAAGGGCGACCGCCTCACCTTCGAACGTCGCCCGACCAACTGGGACGGCTGGCTGTTCTGCACCATGCCCGACAGCCGCACCGGATGGGTCCCGGAAGCGTATGTCGAAATCGACGGCGCCGCCGGTGTCATGCGACGCGACTACAACGCGTTCGAGTTGACCGTCAACCCGGGCGACACGATCGAGGTCGAACTCGAAGAGGCCGGCTGGGGGTGGGGGCGCGTCCCCGACGGCCGCACCGGCTGGGTCCCGCTCGAAATACTCGAACCGATTCCATAATCCCCGCGGAGAATAGTCTATGAACCGAACCAATATCTCATCCGGTTCGCCCTACGAAGAACCGTTCGGGTTCTGCCGCGCCGTGCGGGTCGGCAACACGATTCATGTCGCCGGCACCGGGCCGATCGCACCCGACGGTTCCACCGCCGCGCCCGGCGATCCGTACGGTCAGGCGATCCGCTGTCTCGAGATCATCAGGGCCGCGATCGAACAGGCGGGGGGGAAGCTCACCGATGTTGTCCGCACCCGCATGTACGTAACCGACCTCGGCCAGCAGGACGAAATCGGCCGTGCCCACGGCGAGTTCTTCCGTGAAATCCGCCCGGCTGCCACCATGTCGGGGTGAGTGGTCTCGTGCGCGACGACTGGTTTGTCGAGATCGAGGCCGACGCCGTGATCGACCGCCCCTGATTCCTCACGCCTCCTGACATTTGTTGACGCGGCGGGCTTCTCCTTCGTATAATGGAGACAGGAGACACGGTTCTACAAATCCAAGTTGAGGGAGGAACTATGAGAGCGCCCGTTCGCCTGATCTCGTTTGCGGTCGGTGCAATCGCATTGCTCGGACTTCTCGCTCTGAGCGGTTGTGTCGATTCGCTCGAGCCTGACATTACGGCCGATCCCCACGCGCCGGTATTTGCCGAAATGACGCCGAACGCATCCTACCCCGCCCAGTTGAGTGACGTTACCCTGACCTGGTCCTGCACCGATCCCGAAAGCGACCCGATCACCTACACCCTGCTCTTCGGCTCCGACCGCAACGGGCTCCAAGTATTGGCGGAGGGCTACTCCGGCAC
>CAYPYM010000007.1:0-16273 GCA_964414435.1 uncultured Ignavibacteriales bacterium
AACCAGTTGCGGCCGTTGGGGGTGCTGACCAGGTCGAGTTTCCCTTCGCGGTCGGCCAGCCGCATCTGGATCACCACCTCGATCACATACTCCGGGTCCGGCTCGAACGCAACCTCGTCGAATATGAACAGATCGTAATCGTTGCCGAGGAGATACTCTCCCCGGTTCTGGGTGGAGCGGGCCTCGACCACGGCTCCATTGCCGAATGTCATCTTCGGGAAGGGCGTGCGCACGATCGATGTCACCAGTGCGGTCAGTACCTCACTCTGCCGCACGAACCGCACGGCCTGATCAAATATGATGGCCGCCTGATCCTGTGTAATTGAGGCGGTCACGATCCGGTACCGCCCGCACCGGTCGAATTCGAGCCGGCGCGGACGGTACAGCGCGTGGTGGATGATCTTGACCGCCGAGACGAACGACTTTCCCCAGCGGTTGCCGGTCACGAGAACGTTTTCACGGCGCTGCGACTGCTCCACCCAGCGCCGCTGGCCCGGATGCAGCTTCACCCCCAGCACCGCCCCGGCAAAATAGGCCGGATCGGACAGGCCGCGCCGCCAGTCTACCGGCATTGCCTGACCTACAGCAGGCATGCGGCTTTTTCGATGGCCGCCTTCTTGTCGATCAGCCCTGCTTCGAACAGCCGGATCACGTTGTTGACCTGCTGGGTCTGCACCGAGGCGCGATCGGTCGCCTGATAGGCGAAGGTGTTGTCGAACTCCCAGCGGCAGCAGCTGTCGATTCCGGCCAGGGCGAGATCAACCGCGGCGAGCCATTCCATGAACCGGGCGATCTCCGCCTGCACCGAGCAGACCTGGCGCATGATCAGATCGAACTTGAACGACGACCAGGTCGTGGTGGCGCCGTAGGAATAGCCCAGCAGGAACGGCGCGAGATTCGTTCCGGCGCAGATTTCCTCGATCATCGCCCGATGGTTGAAGAACCAGCTGTTGGTCACCGACCGCGAATTCTCCGGGCCGATATAATCGATCGCGACATTGTCCCACGTCACCGGGTTGTCGTCGATTTCACACGAGCGGATCATCCCGACGGTCGAATCGAAGTAGCTGTTGATCCGCTCGATATAAGCGGTGTCCGATTCGGCCGCCAGCCGTTCGGGCGGCGTGATCTTCACGTGCAGCCGGTGGAAGCCGGCATTGTGCGACGAGCGGCGCATATCGTCGACCAGTTGCTGCTCGACAAACGCCACAAACGGCACCGTACTGAGGATCGATCGTCCCAGCGGCTCATCGACACCACCGCCGAGCGGCATGAAGTAGAAATCGGGGCGGTCGAGCGAAATGTCGGCGCGATCGGTCTCGTATTTCAGCGCCCGTCGGCCGTGCTCGGTGTCGAGCACGATCCGGGCGGCGTCGAGCGGCACGAAGCGGTCGAGAGCGCTTCCGGTCGGATCGACCGTGATGATCCCGCCGAACATGCCGTCGCGAAAGAGCCCGGCACTGAGGGCCGTGAGTAAATCGCCGCCGTCGCCCGGAGTTTGCAGGCGTTCAATCAGGTCATCGAGCCGTTCCTGAGCGCGACCGTTCTCGACCGAACCGTCACGGCCGATCGCCCGAAATCGTCCCGGCGCCGCGGCCAGTCTCGCCCAGGTCCAGATACACGCCGAGGCTACCGGCACGGTGTCGGCGATGAAGCGATACAGGCGGGTCCGGTACCCACCGCGTCTGAGATCATCGGGTGAAAGAAGCAAGGATCGGGTGAGCCGGTCGGCCGATCGGAGGCTTCCCGGCGGCGGCAGTTTAGCCCCGGCCGCTAGTGCCGGAGCGGGATTGGAGGCGGGTTTCATGTGTGTCTCTCCTTGAAACCGGTTCGAACGTTGTGGTTGCTACCAATGCGCTTCTCGTGAGAAACACCTCCGATTCTCTAGTGAATTTGCGTCGGGCCGTTGGCTGCCGGGTTTCGTCTCTGACTGCACAAAAGGTGAACACATTTGCACGAACTTACCGACAGAAGGCTGACCGGATTCGCTGGCGGCGGCGTAACATATTGCATTTCAATATATTAGCGATATCCATCGATATTGCGCCGGGCGGAACAGGTTTTGCTCTGCAGAGGGATAGATAATTCTATGCAATGCTGTTGCGCGGGAAGGTTCACACCATGAAGAGATTGTTTCTGTTGACTCTGGCGATTACGCTCGTCGCCGGTCAGGCGTTCGGGTTTAACTTCAACCTGCATGATTTCGGATCCTCGCCGTTTGACCACAACAACAACTGGGCGCCGATCTCCTATCCCAGTGGTGTCGGCAATCTGCCGTCGCCGGGCACGCTCGGCGAGGGCGGGGAGAGCTTTGATCTGGAGGGGTTGAAGGTCGCGATCACCGACGACTTTGTGTATGTCGCGATTGCCAATTCATTCGGATACTCCGCCTATTCCTCGGCATGGAACCAGTCCTACGATCTCGGCGACCTCTTTATCGGCAAAGACGGCGGCGGTTACGATTACGCCATCGATATCATCGACGGCGGGTCCAACGGTCTCTACCAGGTGGGCTCCTCGACCGGCCTGCTCAATCAGCCCGGCTCCTACTACGGCACGTCGATCGCCGCGCTCATCGGCGAATACAAGATGACTCAGGGTACGAAACTGGGCGATGTCACCAGCATGGAAACCTTCTGGGCCGACTACGAGACCAATCACATGAACCCCGGTAACGGTGACACGTACCTGTACGAGTTTGCCTTCGACCGCTCGCTGCTCGGCGACTTCAACACGCTCGATTTCCATCTGACGCTTGGCTGCGGGAATGATCTGATGGAAGAGTCGTATTCGCCGGTTCCGGAGCCGGCGACCATGCTTCTGTTCGGCCTGGGCCTGATCGGCGCCGGCATTATCCGCCGCCGGAAGTGATCCACACTGATCGAATTTCAGAAAGCCACCCGTTCCGGGTGGCTTTTTTCTTGCCCTCAGCCGCTCGATTGTGTTCCTAAATAATGGTTTGTGCCGTCGGGGCGATTCCGTATATTCCCGATGGTGTCCCTTTAAACCCTGAAATATCAGCCGATAAAACCCATGATGGATCGACATATGACAAAACTGGTCGGAGCGCTGGTCCTGCTGATCGTGGTGGCGGCCGGCTGCTCCGATAATCCGGCGCTGCGCCTCCGCTACGAAGCCGAGAAGAAGCTCGATCACGCCGACCGCCTGATGAAAAAGGCACAGATCAGCCCGAGTCTGGCCACCCCCGAGATGGTTACGCAGATTCGCGATGCCTACAGCAACGCCACCGATTTCGCGCTCGCCGCTCTCGAGAAAGTGAACCCGGCGACCTCGGCGGTGGAATACCGCGAGCTCCAGCAGCTTGCCTTTGTCGGCACGCAGCAACTGGCCCGTCTGCTCTATCAGCAGCAGCGGTTCAGCGAGGCGATTGACGTCCTCAACCGGCTCATGCAGCAGCCCGATCTGGAACCGGGACAGATACTCACCAGCCGGGTCAATCTCGGCCGCGCGCTCCAGTCGGCCGGTGATTTCGATTCCGCCCTGGTCGTCTACAACCGCACGCTGGACGAGTACTATCCACCGACCAACAAGGCCGGCGACGTTCAGTTCGAGTTGTTCAACCTGCCCATGTCGATCTATCAGATCAAGAAGACAATCGGGGACACCGCCGCCGCCGAGTACCAGTGGCAGCGGGCGCGGGACTACTATGCCGGACTGGTGACTAAATTCCCCGGGGCGAAGGTCGCCACCGCCGCCCACGCGAGCCTGGCCAGCCTCTATGAGATGAACGGCCAGTGGCAGAAATCAGTGGACGAGCTCGAGGAGCTCTCGGACACGACTTCGCAGGCCTACCTGTCGATCCGCCTTCGGATCGCCGACATCTACGGCCTTCGCTTGAAGAACAGCACCAAAGCGCTCTCGATCTACAACGACCTGCTGGGACGGACCACCCCCGAAGACACGGTCAACTATCCGCTGCTCCGCTACAAGGTCGCATCGATACGCATGGAGCAGGGCAAGTACAACGACGCCCGCGAAATACTCAACGATCTCAAGCAGAACTACCGCGCGTTCTACGGAACCTATCCGCTCGCCCAGTATGCCATGGCTCGCTCGTTCGAACTACAGAACAACTGGCCCCGCGCCCTCGTGGAATACACCTACCTGGTTGAGAACTACCGGGGCTCCGATGAGGCCATGGATGCCTACCTGTATGTCGCGGACAAGCTGAAAAAGATGGGGCGCGACGCCGAGTCAAAAGAGTGGTACGACGATGCCGACAAGTACTACCAGCAGATCGCGCAGCTCGGCTCGGGCAGCGAGCTCGAGGCCAAGGCGCTGACATACCGGGCTGAAATCGCCCGCATTCACCAGAAGTGGGCCGATGCCGCCGGGCTGCTCATCCAGGTGTACGACCGCTTCCCGGACACCGATTCCGGTCGGAACGCGCTGATTCGAGCCGGTCTGCTGTACCGTCAGAAACTGAACCAACCTCAAGTGGCAGATTCACTTATCGAGGTCCTCCGGATCCGCATGGCGGACCTCCTGCCCAGTTCCGAAAAGTAGAACCTTTTGTCCTGACCGGATGTAGAAGTTAGTGTGCAAACGATCCGTAACATACATCACTCGCCTGGAGGGAAGATGAAGTTGACCAAACTAATAACGACTTCCGTCGCACTCGTTCTCCTGTTCGCCGCGGTTGGCTCGGCTCAGGTCGATGCTTTCGGCAAGACCGACACGCTGTACGCCGATGTCGCCAAGGTGAACGATCAAGTATGGACCGTTACCGTCAAATATACCAATGATGAAGCGGTCAAGGGCCTCTCGATTCCATTCAAGTTCGGCGCCGGCACGACCAAGGTGGTCGCCGACTCCGTCGTCTACACCGGCGGCCGGGTCGAAGGATTTGACCTGATCCGCTCCCGTCCGGACACCGCCATTCAGTGCGTCACGCTCGGTATCGTCGGCAGCCTCGGCCCGCAGAAAAAGCTGCTCGCCCCCGGCAGCGGCCGCCTTGCCACGATTTTCGTGTCGTCGCTCGATGGCAATCCGATCGAGAAGCTGACCGTGGACACGACCACCACCAGCCCGGCGAATTCGCTCATGGCCGTTGCCGATGATGACGAACTGGTCCGGGTGCTCGGGGCCAAAGACTCGAATGCGCTCGATCGCCGGATCGAGATCTACCCCGCATTTGTGGTGCGCTACACCGAGTAGCGGTTACCCCTGCTGAATTGGAATTATCCGCCAGGCTCGACTTCGGTTGAGCCTGGTTTGTTTTTGGAGGGATTCCCCCGCCCGTCATCGTAAGGCGAACATCGACGCGACCGCCCGTCACGACTCGAGTTTGTCTGCGTCGTCCTGCGGCTTGTCCAGCTTGACCCTCGTCACCGTACTCGTGCGTACCCGGACATATTTCTTCAGCACCTCCAGCGTCTCCCGGTCGACCCGTTCGTTCTGGAAGATATCCTTCATCAGCGCCACGCCATCAAGCTTGAAATACGTATCCAGCCCGAGCTTGCGAACGATCTCGGAGAGATCGGCAAACTCGTCGGCAGCGTCGGTCTTCGTGATGAACTTCTCCTCGTCGCGCACGGTGATCGAGACGGACCCGCCCTCGCCGACGAATTTGGTCAAACCCTCTTCGTTCGACAGCTGTATCAGATCGTTTTTGAGCGCGTCCAGTTCGGCCCTGAGCTGTTTCTCCTGACGATACTTGGCGATATACTCCGACGCCTTCTCGCGCATCTGCTCCGCCGCCGGACGATTGTCCGATTTCTCATCCTCAAGCATCGCCCGGTGGCGCTTGGCCGGACAGAGGTGGAAATACTCGCACCAATTGCACAGGGAGGATTCGTTGGTGGGGTAATCATCGAATTTCGCCGCCCGCAGCGTCGAGAGAATCGCCACCCGCACGTCCTCGACCAGGGCGTCGAGTTCGTCGGGCCGCATCCGACGTCGCACCTCTTCGTCGAGCCGGAGAAAATACTGGGCCGTCTCGATCGTGTCGAACTGGGGGAAATTCTCGCGCACCGCCAGCTCATAGATGCCCATCTGGTAGAAGAAGTCGATGTCATCCGGACGCGGCAGATGGCGGCCCGTCTTGTAGTCGCAGATCTCGACCACACCGTCGTCGCGCCGCCACAACCGGTCGACCACCGCCCGGAGCTTGAACGACGTCCCCGGCAGCGTAAACGAAAGGAATTGCTCGGTTCCGAGCAGGGTGCCGTGACGGAACGGACGGTACCGCTCGTAGTGCTTCTCGAGCATTTCCCGTCCCACCCTTATATAATCGTCCACGCCCATGTAATCGGACACGACCGAAACTTTGTCGCGATCAACCTTGTCCCATTCCGACTGGTATCGTTCGACGGCCGCGGTCAGGGGCAGTTCGACACCGTCGCTCCCCCGGGTGTAGAGCAGTTGCAGGACGCGGTGGACGGCGTTCCCGAGATACGCCTCGGCCGAAACCTCCTTCGGGATTTCCGGCTTCTCGATATACTGGAACTTGAACTTGCGCGGGCACTCCCGGAATGTCTTGAGCGAGCTGTGACTGTAGGCGGACAGCATAACCGATAACTCCCCCGTGTGGTATGTAAGAACTAATCGATTTCGAGATCGGGCTGCTTCGATGACGATCCGACCGCTTCGAGCAGCCCCGTCAGGAACCCGGTGCCGAGCCCGAAGTGGATCGCCGGAAAGATCAGCGGGCCATAGAGGAGGCAGCCGAGGTGCCGATGCTTCAGTGCGAGGTGGAGCGAGAAGAAAATGACGACCAGCAAATAGAGCGCCACCGCCACCTGAAACACCGAGAAGATCCGCGCCGACAAAAACGACAGCGCCGCAAGGATCGCGAACCCGGCGACGCCGGCCCCGGCTATCCACTGCGACACCGAGAAGATCTTGTGCTTCCGTGAAAAGCGGAATCGCCCCAGCCCGTAGCGGCGCATCTGCCGCCAGAGTCCTTTCAAGGTGGAGCGCGGATAATAGAAGATCTTCAGTTTCGGCGAGAGGTACGATTTCAGCCGTGCCCTGAAGACGCGGTAGTTCAATTCGACATCCTCGCAGGCGTCGAAATCTTCATCGAACAGGCCCACCCGCTCGAAAGCCTCCCGGGTCCACATCGCCCCCGACGAGGTCGGGTCGACCTCGGCCTCGTAGTCGGCATAAATTTCCGAGCCCGGCTTGTGCCCCAGGATCGATCCGCGGCAGAACGCCACGGCCTGTTCGAATTCGTTGATATCGGGCGGCGAGAGCGGCTGCGGACGGCAGAGACAGGCCGCCCCGGTGCGATCGAAAATCTCGACAACATCTTGCAACAGGGTCTTGCTCGGCAGATACACGTGACCGTCGATAACGACAATCCGCGGAGCAATCGAATTCTTGATCCCGACATTACGCCCCGAGGACGGCCGCCGGACCGGGTTGTCGAGCAGCTTGAGCGATCCGAACCGCCCTTTGTACGACTCCACAATCTCACGCGTGCGATCGTGCGAACCGCCGTCGGACACGACGACCTCGAGGCGGTCCATCGGAAAATCCTGCATGTAGATCTGTTCGAGCGTCTGGCCGATGAACTTCTCTTCGTTCAACACCGGCATGACCACCGCCAGATCGTATTTGAATTCCTTTTCCGCCACGTTCGCTGTTCTCCGAATGTATTGCCGTCAACTTTGTCGCCGTCGCCGGACCGGCCGGCGAAAGTCATCTTCAGGGTCCGCCAATATACGGCCGCCTCCGAGTCGAATCAACAACAACCGGATCACAGAAATCTCATCGTTTTGGGGAAGTTACAATGATGCCGGCGCCGCCGGCTCAGGCCGCCGGCTCAGAATCGGCAGTACTCGCGGTTCTGCTCCGACGCAGACTCGCTGAACGGGCCGCCTCCTCGGAGAGCTTCGCGACCAGCTCCGGATTTTCGATCAACTCGATCAGTCGATCGGCCAGTACCGGGTAGTTGTTCGCCGGCGCAATCAGACCGTTGACATGGTCAATCACGACCGACGCAATATCGCCGGAATCGGTGGTGACCACGGGCAGCCCGGACGCCATCGCCTCGAGCAGCGAGACCGGCAGCCCGTCCATCGTGGAGGCGTTCAGGTACACATCGGCCGCCGCCATCCGCGCCGCAACCTCTTCCCGGCTGACCTCACCGAGAAACGTCACGCCGAAAATCCGCTCCTCGGCAACGAGTCGTTCCAGAGCCGGGCGAAGCGGGCCGTCACCGATGATAGTCATTTCAGCACGGGGGTATTTCTGTTTCGCCAGGGCGAACGCCTTGACCACCGCGGTCAGGCCGTTCCCCCGCTCCAGACGGCGCGCCACCACGAGATTCGGTTGAACCGTATTCCGCCCTCGGGGCGCAAACAGGGACCGGTCGACTATTTCGGGTTTCACCCACGTCGCGACACCGTAATAGGCGAACATCGTCTGAAGGTACCCGCAGCCGACCTCGATCTGATCGGCCAGACGCAGGAACGGCAACAGGCCGCGCCCGTAAGACTCCAATTCCGCCTCGGCCTTGTTTGACCGATAACGGAGAACAACTCTGGTGCCGTAGAAACGGCCCAGCAAAAGAGCCGGTACCACCTGATCGAAAAACGACATACCGGAACGATACGTGATCGTGATCTTCTCCAGCCGGGGCATGGACCGGACGAGGTTCCGCAGACCGGCGGCGTACAACCGGACCCAGGCAAGCAACTCACGGCGCCGGGCGAATGATGGCAGGTAGAGACCCATCGACGGAATCTCGTCGACCCGTTCCCTGCGGGCTGACCGACGAACCGTCGATTCCGACCGGGGTCGGCTGTTCAGACGGTCCCGGGGCGGCCGTTCAGCCCCCGTCGCTGCGGGGTAACCAATTATGTATCCTTGAGTTACAGACATCCTCGTATCCTGAGCCAACGATCTCCGGGGCGAATCATCCGGCGACCGTCACCTATTGTACGCCCCTGCCGTACAATTGGTTCGCTGCAAAAGAGACGGTCGGGACGGCCTCCGGCGCATAATCATCGTCAGAAAAATGGCCTGCAACCGGGGAGGTAATTCGCCGGTCTGATGCAACAGAGACAGCATCGAAACAAAACGGGTGTGCGCTCGTATTGCCCCTTATAACGGTCGGATAAACAAGCGACTCACCAATACGGAGTACGGGGAAGATGATCAAAAAAGTTTTTATCTACGCCTTCATCGCGGTTGTGGTTGGAGGGGTTCTCTTCTTTGCCATCGACGGATCAGCCAAAAAAGACGATACCATCAAGACGGTGGCGGTCGAGCGCGGCGATATTATTGACAAGGCGCTGGCAGTCGGCCGCATCGAGCCGGAAAAGGAGATCGCGGTCAAATCGAAGATCTCCGGTATCGTAAAAAAGAAATACGTCGATATCGGCGACCAGGTCAAGGTCGGCGATCCGCTGTTCGACATCGCACCCGATCCCACACCGCTGGAATTTGCCGAGGCGAAACGACAGGTTGAAATCGCTCAGGTTACTTACGACAATGCCAAGAGCGAATTCGACCGCACCAAAACGCTTAAAGACAAGCAACTCATCTCCAATCAGGAATACGACCGCTCCAACGCCACGTTCGAGGAGACGTCGCTGCGGCTCAAGCTCGCCAAAGAACGCCTCGCCCTCATCCAGTCGGGTCAGGCGCAGATCGCCGGTATCGAGGTCGACAATACGATCAAGGCGCCGGTCTCCGGCACCGTGCTCTCGGTCCTGGTCGAAGAAGGCGACCCGGTCGTGCCGCTGACCTCGTATCAGGCCGGCACCGAGATGATGACGATCGCGCAGATGGACAACCTGCTGTTCAAGGGGAATGTTGATGAGATCGATGTCGGCAAGCTCCACGAGGGCATGCCGGTCGAGATCGAAATCGGCGCCCTGCCGAACGAGAAAGTCAACGGCACCCTGACCAAGATTTCGCCCAAGGCCCACCAGCAGGAAGGTTCGACCCTGTTCGAGGGATACACCGGCAAATTCCTCCGCGCCGGCTACTCCGCCAACGCCGACATTATCATCACCAAGAAAGAGGACATCCTGCTCGTGCCCGAACGGCTCGTCCACATCGAGGATTCGGTGTCGACCGTCGAGGTGCAGGATACCCTCGGCGTGATCACCAGCCGTGAGGTCAAGACCGGCCTCTCCGACGGCATCAAGATCGAGATCACCGACGGCGTCAGCGAAGGCGAAGAAATCGTCGAACGCCCGCCGCGCGAAATCACCGCTGACTGATAGACGGACGGAGTAAGCGACACGATGGTACCGCTACAGGTATTCAAGCAGTTCTTCAACGATATCCGCCGGCAGAAGCTCCGGAGCGCGCTGACGATGTTCGGGATCTTCTGGGGCACCTGCTCGATCGTCCTCCTCTTCGCCTTCGGCAAGGGGATCGGCGAAGCCCAGGTCAAGTCGCAGAAAGGTCTCGGTGAAAACATCGCCATCATCTGGCCCGGAATCACCTCCAAGGAGTTCCGCGGTCTCCCGCGCGGCCGGCGCATCCAGCCCACCGAAGACGACATCCTGTTGATCAAGCAGAAGGCGATCACGATCGGGCGCATCTCGCCCGAGTACTCCAGGTGGAGCGTTCCGATGAAGGTCGGCAAGAACGAGACGATTCGAAACATCGTCGGGGTCTGGCCCGAATTCGGCGAAATGCGGAATCTCATTCCCGATGTCGGTTCGCGCTTCATCAACGATCTCGATATGGCCGAAAAGCGGCGCGTCGTCTTCATCGGCGACAAACTGAAGCAGGATCTCTTCGGCGACCAGCCGGCGGTCGGTGAAACGGTCCTGATCAACGGCATGCCGTTCACGGTGATCGGCGTCATGAAAGTGAAAAAGCAGGACAGCTCCTACAACGGTCGCGACAACAGCAAGGCGTTTATCCCCGCCGCCACCTTCAACACGATGTATTCGCGGCGTTACCTGAACGATTTCGTCATCCAGGCGAAGCCGCGGTACTCGATGGAACAGGCCAAAGGAGAGGTGTACGGCATCCTCGGTGCACGCTACCGCTTCGATCCGAGCGACAAGGAATCGCTTCAGATCTGGGACACCTCACGCGGCATCACCTTCATCAAGAATTTCTTCCTGGCCTTCCAGGCGTTCCTCGTCGGCATCGGCATCGCGACCCTCATCACCGGCGGTATCGGCGTGAGCAACATCATGAATGTCGTGCTCGAGGAACGGACCAAGGAGATCGGCATCAAGATGGCGCTCGGCGCCCGCAAGAGTGCGATTCTCCTCCAGTTCGTCATGGAGACGATTCTGATCACCGGTCTCGGCGGCCTCTTCGGCTTCATCTTCGCCGCGGCCGTGATCGCAGTCGTCCCGATGCTCAACCTCAAAGACTTCATCGGCACCCCGACCATCGACTGGTTCGGCAGCCTCATCGCCACCGGTCTGCTCGGTATCGTCGGATTTATCGCGGGCATCTTCCCGGCCCGTCGTGCCGCCAACCTTCAACCGGTCCAGGCCCTGAAACTGTTTTAGCGTATGATAAACTTCGCCACGGTATACAACGTCTTTATCCGCGACTTCCGGAAACAGAAAAAGCGGATCACCCTGACCCTGGTCGCACTCGGATGGGGCACGATCAGCATCATGCTTCTCCTCGGGTTCGGCGAGGGCCTCCATCGGCAGCTCTCCATCAACCGGGCCGGCATGGGCGAAGGCATCTCCATCATCTGGGGCGGCCAGACCAGCATCCCCTTTAGGGGCCTCGGCAAAGGACGGCGGATCTCGCTGCACAAAGACGACGTCCAGTACCTGCAGAAACGAATTCCCGAGATTCAATATATCGGCGGGGAGTACCATCGCTGGGGAGCCGAGGTCACCCACGGCGACACCGTGCTGAGTGAGCACGTCAACGGCATCCCGCCGAACTACGAAATCATGCGCAACCACATCCCCCAGATGGGCGGACGCATGATCGACGAGCTCGACATGCAGAACAAGCGGCGGGTGGCGTTTCTCGGCAACGAAATCAAGAAACGGCTCTTCGGTGACGAGGACGCGGTCGGCAAGACGATCATGATCAACAAGATGCCGTTCACCGTGGTCGGCGTCATGGTGCCCAAAATGCAGATGAGTTCCTACAGCGGTATGGACGAGGACAAGGTCTCCATACCGGCGACCACTTTCGAGGCCATCTTCGGCGATCCCTATCTGGACAATATGGTCTACCAGCCGTACGACGTTAACCGGATGAAGGAGGTCGAGAAGAAGATTTACGAAGCGATGGGCGCCAAATACAAATTCGACCCGACCGACGATCGGGCGCTGGGAATCTGGGATGTCGCCGAGAGCGCCCGCGAACTGAGCAATATTCTCACCGGAATTAAGATCTTCCTCGGCATCATCGGCGGCCTCACGCTGCTGATCGCCGGGGTCGGCGTGGCGAACATAATGTACGTATCCATCAAAGAGCGCACCCGCGAGATCGGCATCAAGATGGCGGTCGGGGCGAGGCGGTCGTACATCCTCGCCCAGTTCCTGATCGAAGCGATGCTGATCACCTTCTTCGGCGGGTTCGGCGGCATGGCCATCAGCTACATCCTCACCGAGGGCTTCAAGCGGATACCGATTCAGTCGGATGTCCTCGACTTCATGGGCCGCCCGACCATCTCGCTCGAAATCGGCCTGATCGTGGTTTCGATTCTCGGCGTGATGGGCCTTCTCTCGGGGTTTTTTCCCGCCCTCAAGGCGGCGTCGGTCAGCCCGGTCGAATCGCTGCGGTATGAATAAGAACGACAGCCACATGGAGCAGAGCGCATGATAGAACTGAAGCAGGTAGAAAAGGCATACAACACCGGGGCGGTTGTTTTCAAGGCCCTCAAGGGAGTCAGCCTCAATATCGATCGCGGCGAATATGTCGCTATCGTCGGCCCGTCCGGCTCGGGCAAGTCGACCCTGATGAACCTGATCGGCTGCCTCGATGTTCCCTCCGCCGGCCAGTACCTGCTCGAGGGCCGCGATGTGGCGAAGTTGTCATCGAATCAACTGGCCGATATCCGCAACAAGAAGATCGGATTCGTCTTCCAGGCGTTCAACCTGCTCCCCTACGCAACCGCCTTTGAAAATGTCGAGGTCCCGCTGCTCTTCGCCCGCGTGCCTGCCAAGAAGCGGCGCGAGCGCATTGTCGAGGTCCTCAACCGGGTCGGCCTCGGCGACAAACTCGCCAACAAGCCGACCGAACTGTCAGGCGGAGAAATGCAGCGGGTCGCCATCGCCCGCTCCCTCGCCAACGAACCGGAGATTATCCTCGCCGACGAGCCGACCGGCAACCTCGACACCGCCTCGGGCGGCGCGATTATCAAGCTGTTCGACGAGCTCTCGGCCCAGGGCAAGACGATCGTTATGATCACGCACGATGTGAATATCGCCAAACGGGCGCCGACGGTGATTAAGATCAGGGACGGTCTGATCGAGACCAACGGCCATCTGCTGTAGGTCTCGATCCACCGACGCGCCGCTCTCCGGTCCTACGGGACCGTTTCCCCCGGGACTTGCTGACATACGAACGGGACCCGCCTCTGCGGGTCCCGTTCTCGCGTTACAATTGGAGGTGACGCGATGGGAGAGATCGACCCTCTCCCCTACCCTGTGCTAACGCCGCGCCAGCTGATCCTCGTACCGGCGGGCCTGATCGATCATGTGTGCCAGTTCGGATGCCTGCTCCGATTCGTTTTCGTAGGCGAGATCGCGAGCGACCCGGTAGACATCGTCGAGATTCGATCCGCGGGCCCAGTATGAGTGGCGAAGAATCTCGGCAAACTCGGCCGCTGTGGCCGCGAGCCGAAGGTCGCTGCTGGCGTCCTTGAATCGCTTCGCGAAAATATCGCCGGTGACCGTTCCGGAAACCTCGCTCGCCCGGCCGCCCTCGGGATCCTTGTAGCGGATATAGACAGTTGCGACCGTACCTTTTGGACGCTGCTTCCACAGCTTCACTTCGTACAGCGCCGTCACTTCATGGCCTGAGCCGATCTCGCCGCCGTCTTCACGGTCGTCGCGGAATTTGTTGTCGGCCACGTCGCGGTTCTCGTACCCGAGGAGGCGGTAGCTGCGAACGATCTCGGAGTTGAAATCGACCTGGATCTTGACGTCGCGGGCGATGACTTCCAGCGTGCCGTTGAGATTGTCGACAAAGATCTTCCGCGCCTGGTCGATGTCGTCGACATAGGCGTAGAAGCCGTTACCCTTGTTGCCCAGCTTCTCCATCAGCACATCGTTGTAGTTCCCCATGCCGAAGCCCACCGTGGTCAGGGTGATGCCCATGTCGGCGTATCGCTTGATCTGGGCCAGGAGCTCATCGGGGCCGGTCCGGCCGACATTGGCCACACCGTCGCTGCACAGAATCACCCGGTTGATGTGACCCTCCTGGAACTGACGCCGCGCCATTTGGTAACCGAGACGGATCCCTTCCTCGGCATTGGTCGAACCGCCCGGGCGGAGCCGGTCGATCGCGTCGAGAATACGGTAGCGATTCCGGAGCGAGGTCGGCTCGAGCAACACCTGGCCCCTCGAACCATAGATCACGATCCCGACCCGGTCGTCGGCCCGGAGTTCATCCACCAGCATCGTGAGTGCCCGGCGGACCAGCCCGAGACGGTTCTCGGTCCCCATCGAACCGGAGACATCGACGACAAAGACGAGATTCGCCGGCTTGCGTTCGAAGTCGCCCAGTTCCCGCCCCTTGATACCGATCTGGAGGAGCTGAACGTTGTCGCCGAACTCCGACGGCGCTCCTTCGGCGTACACCGTGAACGCGTCGTGCCGCGGCGGTTCATAGTCGTAGTTGAAATGGTTCACGAATTCCTCGACCCGAATCGCCTCATCGGGCGGCAGGGAGCCGCGATCGAGATACGAGCGCGCCATCACAAACGAAGCGTCGTCGACATCGATCGCGAAGGTCGAGAGATGGTCGTCGTCAGTATCGACAAACGGGTTGGTGCCGTAATCCTTGAAGAACATGGCGTCGTACGGCTGGCCGTTGACGATAGCGCTGCCGCCGTGAGACAGCGGTATCTGACAGTAGGACGAAGCGTCCGGCCTGGCTCTTAGGTCCCGGGGCCCCGGAGGCGGGGGCGGAGTCGGTTCGCCGGCGCGGCCGCCCCGGATAATCACCTCGCCGCTGGAGTTGGTGACGACGCCCGCCACCCGCTCAATCAGTTCATCGACCGTGCCAACCGGCCGCTCCTTGATCGGCTCCTTTGTGATCGTCTGCTGGTTGGCCGGCTCGTAACTCATGCTCTGGTCCTGCTGGCCGACCACCTTGATCGTCTTCTCCAGTTCGGTCGTCTTTTTGGTCATGGTAAACGACTGTTCCGAGGTTATCCCGCCCTTCACCACGACTTGCGACACCTCGAGGGTGTTGAATTCGATATTAGAGATGCGAAGGGTATAGGTGCCGGGCGAAAGCTGCGGAATCGTGTACTTGCCGTCGAAATCGGTCATCGCACCGCGGTTGGTGCCGACTCCCAGCACCGAGGCCCCCACAACCGGATTGCCGGTGGCCGAATCGGTGACGATCCCTGAAATCTTCCCGAATTCAACGGGGTGATCGATGATCTTCGTCTTGCCTTTGGTCTGGGCGTCCACCGGACCGGTGAGCATTATGGCGGCCAGGATTGCGGTGAGGACTGCCAACGGGATGAGACTCTTGCGGGGGCGCATACTCCACCTCCTGCGCTAAACGGTTTGGATCTGATGTCTTGAGGGGAATACACCATACCGACGGCTTTCTTCCCGGATTTGTTCAATTCGGAAGAGTCCGGGCCGGTATTTTGCGAAAACAGTCGATGGGAGAGGTCAGGGCCGGGTCCGGGACCGATCCCGGGTAAGCACCACCAACTCACCGCTGCGGGCGAAAACCGAGAGGCCCATCTCATCGAGATGGCTTCCGCCGAGCAGATCGGAGCGTTCCACGAGGATATAATTGTAGCGGGAGTCGGCGTAGAGGGAGTCGTCGGCGACGCCGAGATTCGGCACCGTCAGGATATCCGACCGCCAGTACCAGGAGCTCTTGGCGACGATGTCCCAGTGCGGCTGGCCGACCCGGATCATCAGGCCGTCGCGGGCCTGGCGCCGCTGCAGAAGGCGGTCCATGTCCGCGGTCAGGTCATAGGCAGCTTCCATCCGGATCGAATGGACCCGTACTCCCGCCGCCGTAACTCCGGCCGCGGTCAGCAGCCAGAGACCGGCAAAGACGGCCAGCATCTGTCTCGTCGCGCGCTCGGAGAGCACCGCCTCGATTGCCACGGCCACGACCGGCGCAGCCAGCGCGTAGACCGGCGAATAATAGTGGA
>CAYPYM010000008.1:0-15902 GCA_964414435.1 uncultured Ignavibacteriales bacterium
CCATCGGCGCCAACCGCGAATCACGGCGAACGAAGCGAACAGCGCCAGCACCGGGAGCATCGGCAGGCGGTAGCGCGCGGTGACAAAATAGAGCAGCAGCGGCGCCGCCGAAGCGATCAGGTACCAGGCGAGGAGGCGGTGTTCGGTGCGCCACGGTCGCAGGCAGAAGGTGGCGAAGATCCCCAGCGGAAGCAGGATCCCCCACGGATAGTAAACCGGAAACCCGATCAGGAGCGGGCGAAGGAGGCCGGTGCCGCGCCAGAGGTAGGTGACATCGACATTGTTCGCCAACTCGTAGCCGCCGATCACGAGCAGGAATTTCTTGAGCACGAGTTTCACGAAAAAGCCGGGGTGGGCGGTCATCTCCCCGATCGCGCGGTCGCGCCAGTAGGCCGACTGTTCGGTGGCATCGAGCGAACGGCCGGCATCGGATTCGGCGATCGCTTTCGCCTCGGTCATGGCGCCGTCGCCCCACCAGTCCAGCCCGGTGCCGGGGAGATAGGTCGTGACGCCGTCGGCGTCGAGATTGTTGCCGATATACAAGTTTACGCCGCCGTAGGTTCCGATCGGCACGAACTGACCGGAGACGATGTAGTTTCGGACGGTCACGGGGACGATCGCGATGATCAGGCCGAGGGCGGCGGCGAGGAGTGTCCGGCGATATGCAACGGCGCGGAACGCTTTGATCGCTAACCATAAGAGCAGGCCGAAGGCGAAGACCAAAATTGTCGGGCGGGTGATCGCGGCGAGGCCGAGGATGAGTCCGGCGCCGAGCCAGTGGGGCCATCGGCCCGATTGCATCGCCGCGACGATCTCGTAGATAGCGAGCATGCAGAGGAATATGAACAGCGACGGCACGAGGATCTGGGCGTCGAAGACGATCAGGGTTGAAGCGGCGGCGACGATCAGGCCGGCGATGAAACCGACGGTGCGGTCGAAGACGCGCACACCGACCAGAAACGTGAGCACGGCGGTGAAACTCCCGAGCAGGCTCTGCACGATACGCAGCGCCCAGTCACCGCTGCCGAGGACTTTGTAAATCAGGCCGACAAAAAGCGGATAGAGCGGCGCCTTGAAATAGGGCGAGTCGGCGAAACTGCCGCTGCCGGCGACGGCGAGGGCCCATCGGTGGAAATACGACATGTCCATCACCGGGGTGCCGAAGAGCGGGGATGTGGAGAAGTGGTGCAGGAAGACGAGGCGCAATGCGAGGGCAATGAAAAAGACGATCGAGCCGTAGAGGATGGTTCGGTCGGCCGGGATGTGGCTGCGTTTACGGTTCATGCTGGGGTAATATAGGGCGGGGTGCGGGTCAAAACCAGAGGGGTTTTGAACGGGTCGAACCAGGAGCCAAAACCACAAGGGTTTTTACCTACTCCTCTTATGAAGGAAAACCACGGCCAAGACAAGCTTGACCGTGGCACAGATTCAGGAGACCGTGACACACACCCTTCGGGTGCTTCGTGATTTACTAAGACATCTCAGGCCTTCGGGCCGATCATCTTCTCGGGGCGGACCTTCTCGTCGAACTCCTCCGCGGTGAGCAGGCCGAGCGCCACCGCCGCTTCCTTGAGCGTGGTGCCGTCGGCGTGCGCCTTCTTGGCGATCTTGGCCGCGTTGTCGTAACCGACATGCGGGTTGAGCGCGGTGACGAGCATGAGCGAGTTGGTCAGGTGTTTCTTGATCTGGTCCTTGTTCGGCTCGACCCCGACCGCGCAGTTCTCGTTGAACATCTCGCAGGCGTCGGCGATCAGCCGGATCGACTGCAGCACGTTGTAGATGATCACCGGCTTGAAGACGTTCAGCTCGAAATTGCCGGAGGAGCCGCCGATATTCACGGCGACATCGTTGCCGATCACCTGGGCGCAGACCATGGTCATCGCCTCGGACTGGGTCGGGTTGACCTTGCCGGGCATGATCGACGAACCGGGCTCGTTGGCCGGGAGGCTGAGTTCGCCGATGCCGCAACGCGGGCCGGACCCGAGCCAGCGGAAATCGTTGGCGATCTTCATAAGCGAGCAGGCGAGGGTCTTGAGGATGCCGGAGAATTCGACAAGGGCGTCGTGCGTGGCGAGCGCTTCGTATTTGTTCGGCGCGGTCACGAACGGTTTGCCGGTCAGTTTCGCGATGGTCGCGGCCGACTTGACGGCGAACTCCGGATGCGTGTTCAGGCCGGTGCCGACCGCGGTGCCTCCGAGGGCGAGCGGATAGAGCCGCTTGAGGCCGTCGTTGATGCGATCGAGGCCGAGCGTGAGGGCGGCGGCGTAGCCGGAGAATTCCTGGCCGAGGGTGAGCGGGGTGGCATCCATGAGGTGAGTGCGGCCGATCTTGATGATATCTTTGTATTCCTCGGACTTTTTGGCCAGCGTGTCGCGAAGCCGGGTGACCATAGGGATAAGCCGGCGGTGGATTTCCTCGACCGCGGCGATATGCATGGCGGTCGGGAAGGTGTCGTTGGATGACTGCGCCTTGTTGACATCGTCGTTGGGGTGAATCGGCTTCTTGGAGCCGAGCACGCCGCCGGCGAGTTCGATGGCGCGGTTCGCGATCACCTCGTTGGCGTTCATGTTGCTCTGGGTGCCGGAGCCGGTCTGCCAGACGACCAGCGGGAAGTGTTCATCGAGGGTGCCGTCGATGACTTCATCGGCGGCCTTGACGATGAGGTCGCCCTTCTCTTTGGGGAGGGTGCCGAGTTCCATGTTGACGAGGGCGGCGGCTTTTTTGAGGATGCCCATGCCGCGGATCAGTTCGCGGGGCATGCGTTCGCCGCCGATGCGGAAGTTGTGCAGGGAGCGGGCGGTCTGACAGCCATAGTATTTGTCGGCCGGGACTTTCATTTCGCCCATCGTGTCGGTTTCGATGCGGTAGTCCATGTATCCTCCGGGGCCGCCGGGCGGCGGCGTATTTTGTGAATGTTTTCGCAAATGCCAGCCGGAAATATACACAATCCACGGCGCGGGGCAAGGGTCGGCGGCGGGAAATCGAAGGGTGGCCGGGCCATATTTGGGGACGGCTTGTGCTTCCGGGTGCAAAGAGCCAGCGGGAATAGGCGGGAATATCGGAGGCGGCATGAAAAAGGCCGAAACCGGGCGGTTTCGGCCTTTTTGTGTGGGGGAATTTGTCGAGGTAGGAAGAATTAGTAGCGATCGCGGCCACCGCCTCCGCGGTAACCGCCGCCGCCGCCACGGCCGCCGCGGCCGCCGCCGCTTTCGCGGGGACGGGCTTCGCTGACGGTCAGGGCGCGGCCGTCCATGTCCTTGCCGTTGAGCTCATCCAGAGCCGACCGGGCTTCGTCGTCGTTGGGCATTTCCACAAAACCGAAGCCGCGGGATTTTCCGCTGAGACGGTCGGTGATGATTTTGGCGGAAGAGACTTCGCCGAACGCTTCGAAGATCTGGCGAAGATCGTCTTCACTGGTGCTGAACGGCAAGTTGCCAACGTAGATGTTCATACAAAAGACTCCCGATGAAAGACAGTTCCTGTTTACCAACCTAGCCCCCGCAAACAGATCAGGCCATAGAGACTCCTCCCACACAAACACAGGTTACACTTTTACCGGACCTCACAGACTGGTCAGAAACGTGCGGGGTTGACCCGGAGGCCGCCGATTCCATCAAAACTCTCATTTGCTACTCTATGTCCGCGGCCACGATCTGCGCCAGGATCTTCGAGACCGGCACGGAACCGTCGCCGAGTTCCTTCTTCATCTGCGGGAAGAACAGGACATCGCGAATCGAATGCTGGTTGGTCAAGAGCATGACCATGCGGTCGACGCCGAACCCGAGCCCGGCGGTGGGCGGCATGCCGTAGGTCAGCGCCGTGATAAAGTCGTCGTCGAGCGGCTGCGCTTCCTCGTCGCCGGCCTGCAGCGCTTTCCCCTGCTGGAGGAACCGCCGGAGCTGGTCGACCGGATCGTTGAGCTCGCTGAAGGCGTTACCCATCTCCTGCGCCGCGATAAACAGCTCGAACCGCTCGGTGAGACGGTCGTTGCCGCGGTGCTTTTTGGCGAGGGGTGAGATCTCGACCGGGAAATCGGTGATGAAGGTCGGCTGGATCAGGGTCGGTTCGACTTTCGCCTCCCAGATCGCCTCGACCGTCTTCCCCCAGTTGATCAGCGTTTCCTCGTCGATATGCAGCTTGAGTGCCTCGGCTTTCGCTTCCTCGTACGACATCGCAAGCAGGTCGAGCCCGGTCTGCTCCTTGATCGAGTCGGTCATGGAGACGCGGCGGAACGGCGGTTCGACATCGATCTCATGCTCGCCGTAGGTGAATTTGTACGAAGCGTGCACCTCATGGGTGACATGGCGCCAGAGTTTCTCGACCAGTTCGGCCATGTCGTTGTAGTCGGCGTAGGCCCAGTACAGTTCGATCATGGAGAACTCGGGGTTGTGCGAGCGGTCCATGCCCTCGTTGCGGAAATCTTTGCAGTACTCCCAGACCTTGTCGTAGCCGCCGACGATGAGGCGCTTGAGATAGAGCTCGTCGGCGATGCGAAGGTACATAGGCATGTCGAGCCGGTGGTGGTGCGTCTCGAACGGCCGGGCGCTGGCGCCGCCGTACATCGGCTGAAGGATCGGCGTCTCGACCTCGAGGAAGCCCTGGGCGTTGAGATGGTCGCGGATCGCCTGCACGATACGGGTGCGCTTGGCGAACGTATCGCGAACTTCGGGATTGGCGATCAGGTCGACATAGCGACGGCGGTAGCGCATCTCGACATCCTGCAGGCCGGAGTGTTTGTCCGGCAGCGGGTGGAGCGCTTTGGAGAGCAGTTCGACGCGCGTGACGTGTACGGTGCGTTCGCCCATCTTCGTGACGAAGAGGGTGCCTTCGATACCGACGATGTCGCCGAGGTCGACGGCGTTGAAGAGGTTGAACTGCTCGTCGCCGACATTGTTGATGCGGACGTAGACTTGAATCTTCTCGGTGCTGTCGCGCAGGTCGGCGAAGAAGACCTTCCCCATTTTGCGCTTGAGCATGATCCGTCCGGCGACCCGGACGATGGTTTCGTTCTGCACCAGGGTGTCGAAATCGGCGAGGATTTCGGTGACCTGGTGGGTGCGGTCGAATCGGTAGGGGTACGGATTGACGCCGGCGGCGGCGAGATCCTGAGCTTTCTGGTAGCGGTTGCGGATCAGTTCGGTCAGCGGAATCTGGACTTCCGGGTTATTGTTCGGCGCCGGTGGTTCGGCGGCGCGGCTGTGGTCTTTATCGTTCAAGCTTTGTCCCTGTGATCGATGTTCGGTGGTTTACGATTAACGGTGATCGCATGTCGGCCGGGTCATGCCTCTTTCGGGGCGACTCAGGCCCGTGCTTTCAGCTTTTTGGTGAATTCGCGCTGCACGGGGGTCGGGACCAGTCCCTTGACATCGCCGCCGTGGATTGCGACATCTCTGACGATGGTTGATGAGAGGTAGACCCAGGAGAGAGCGGGCATGAGAAAAACGGTTTCCGCTTCGCGGGCCAGCTTGCGGTTCATCAGGGCCATCTGGAACTCATATTCAAAATCACTCACCGCGCGGAGACCGCGCACGATCGCGTTGGCCTTAACATGGCGGGCGAGATCGGCGAGGAGGCCGTCGAAGCCAACCACTTTGACCTGCTTGGCATAGGATTGTCGGCTGATGGATCGTTCGATGAGTCGGATACGTTCTTCAAATTCAAAAAACGGGTTCTTGCCGGCGTTGAGAGCAACCGCGACGTAGAGTTCGTCGAAGAGCCCGCAGGCGCGTTCGATCAATGACAGATGGCCGTTGGTTACCGGGTCGAAAGTGCCGGGATAAACAGCTCTCGTTTTCCTAGTCCGTTTTACCACAATCTCCCATAGGCGCCCGACCCGGGTAGCTCCGGCGCGAACGCCTTAATCACCAGCAAGATAACCAGTGGCGCAGGCTCGCGCAAG
The DNA here is from genome assembly GCA_964414435.1 of uncultured Ignavibacteriales bacterium. GTDB lineage: Bacteria > Zixibacteria > MSB-5A5 > GN15 > FEB-12 > JAGNLV01. Next base: position 5,900 of record CAYPYM010000008.1, read on the forward strand.
TCAAATAGCCGTGAGGCCGAGGACCCCCAGAAAATCACCATCGGCCGGATCGGCCGTCTCGGGATCGGCGCGGAAGCCGTCGTTGAGGCGCGGGCGAGTCACCCGCACGCTGAAATAGCGGCGCAATGCGGCCATGAGCAGGTCATCGGGGCTGTCGCCCGCAACCGTCAGCCCGGCCAACGGCAGGGTGAGGCCGTATTCAAAAAGTGAGGCGAGCTTAAAATTAATCACCGTCTTCAGCTCGATCGCGAGCCGCTCCCTTCCCCGCTCCGTTTCCAGATCGAAGCAGTCGGCGGCGATATGGCCGATCGCGGCGGGGCGGCCGCCGTGGATCAGGCAGAGCGATATCGGCTCGCAGCCGAGATCAATCAGCGCGGTCAGGTCGCCGCTTTCGGCGACAGCGTAGGTTGCGTAGCCTCGCGCGAGGGCGATCGCGCGGAGCGTGGTGACCGGCGCCACGGTGGTGCCGGACAGTTGGCGATACGGATCGATCACTTCCCGCTCAAGCACGGCCCGACGGACCGCCGTCCCGATCGTGAGCTGTTCGAGTGCGGTCGGGAAGGTGTGGAAGACAAACTCGTTTTCGTCAGCGAGCATCGCCTGAGTCATTTCAAATGCGGCCAGATTGTCCCGGTCGCCACTCTCGCCGGTGCGGATCGGCTTGACCAGCGCAAGATTGTCGGGCACGGCCAGCGTGGTGACAGACTCGGTGGCGGGGTCGTCGCGTTCGAGCAGCGCGGCAGGGTCGCATCGTTCCAGACGGTGGATGATCGGTCGGCCGCTTTCATGGCGCACCTGTGCGACGAGCCAGCGGTCGCCGCGGCGGTCAAGACCGATCACGGAAGTAGGTTCGGTCATTGCGGGGAGACTTTCAAGAAGGGGCGAATCATGTCCAGCGTTCCGGGGCCTATGCCGTTTACATCGGTCAAATCGTCGATCGTTTCAAATCGCTTGCGTGCGCGGTATGCGATAATCCGCGCCGCTTTCACCGGTCCGATCCCGGGAAGCAGCTCGAGCGAATCGGCCGGGGCGGTGTTCGGGTCGACCTGAAAGCGCCCGGCCAGTTGATCCGTCTCAGTCGCGTCTTCGGTACGGACCGGTTCGGGAGCGCCGGTGAGAATGGCCAGCGGCGGCGCTTGCGGCGGCGGCGCCAGGTATATGCGGGCGGTCAGCCACCCGGCGGTGATCAGCGCGACCGCGCTGAACGCCGCGAGAAACCAGAGCTGGCGGTGACTGAACTCGAAATGGCGGTTCAGTGACATGCGGTGCTCCCGAGGGTTATCTTCGGCGGAAATATACGGCGGGCAGGCGGGGAAAAGCAACAGGGTTGACCACGCCGTGGGTGCGGAATGCGATCAACCCTGTAAAATTCTTCGATTTTGCCGGTGGCTATTGTCCTGACTCGAGCTTCTTGGCGTCGTCCATCTCGCCCGATACCTGGTGGAGGATCTTGTAGCGCTTGAGCCGGCGGTCGGCCTCCATGCCCCAGCCGCGCACGACTTCATCGGGGGTGGTGATGCGCACGAAGGCGTCGGTGAAGATCCGGTCGTTTTTCGAGTTCCAGTGCAGGTAGTCGGTTTCGAGGCGCATGCCGTCCTCGGTGGTTACGACGACGTTGCCGTAGATGGTGAATCGTCCGTCATTCTCCCGGATAATCGCGGAATCTCCCACTACATGTGTGGCGACATTGCCGAGCGAGTCGAACGAGTTGATGTCCACAACATAGGCCATGGTCGAGTCCCGGGTGTCGAACTTGAGAATCTTATCGGCGATCACCTCGGTGGTGACCTGGCCGCGGTCGTAGAGATAGATTTTGGCGCCGGAGACCTCGCTGGTCGGCTGGGCCGCGCTGTCGGAGGTCATGTTGCCGGTGTTGGAGCTTTTGTCGTCGTTGCTGCAGCCGGCGGCGAAAGCCAGAAGGAGGAGCAACGGGATCACGAATCTATGCATAGTAATGTATACTTCCTTACCGTCGTTTATACCATTATCGGCGCCTAATGACGTTCATTATCGGAAAATGTCAAGGCCTATTTTGGGTCGGGGCGGGTATGCCAGCGATCATGCAGCCAGATCCACTGGTCTTTGTGCTCATTAATAATGGATTCGAGCTCGCGGACACAGGCGGCCGTGATGAGGCGGGCGTCGGTGAGGCTGTCGCCTGACGGCTCAAGACTAACCTCTTCTCTTACAATGACTTTGTAGCGGTCGCCGGGAGTCCGGATACAGGCCATCGGGACAAACGCCGAGCCGGTCCGCAGCCCCAGCAGCGCCTGGCCGATCGGGGTGTTCGCCTCGCGGCCGAACCAGGGGATGAATTCTCCCCGGACGCGCATCGAATCGGTGTCGATAAGCACGCCGAGGGCGCCGTTGTCCTGCAGCCATTTCAGTATTTTTCGGGGTGATTCGGTAGTTGGGAAGACGGTGAGGCCGACCGCTTCGCGGCCGCCGTTGAGCAGCCGGTTGAGTCTCGGGTCGTACATTGCGCGGGCGATCACCGCCACCGGGGGGCGGTTGTCGGCGGCCAGTTTGGCGGCGAGCAGCTCGTAGTTGCCGATATGGCCGGTGATGCCGATCACGCCTTTCCCCTTCTCGAAAGCGGCCAGGTAGTGCTCGAGGCCGTCGATTTCGACCAGCGGGGCGATCTCGGCGGCGAAGTACTTCTTGAAACGGAAGAAATCGGCGAGGTTCTTACCGCTGTTGATGAAAAAAGCGCGGCCGATCGCGGCGCGTTCCGGCTCGGTGAGCCGATCGCCGTAAGCGAGAGTGAGGTGGTGGTCGATGCGGGCGCGCTCGTTGCCCATGAAGCGCCAGGTGGTCAGGCCGATCCAGCCCCCGAGTCGTTGCGCGCGGTTGCGGCTCAGGCTGTTGAGCAGTCTTAGGCAGAGTCGGGCGAAACGATACACCAGCCATCGCTTGGCAGTCTTGAGCGGGCGCATGAATCAGACGAGTTTGGATTTCAGGATATCGTGCAGGTGGATCACGCCGACCAGGCGGCCATCGTGGTCGACGGTCGGAAGCTGGGTGATCGCGTGCTTTTCCATCAGGGCCAGGGCGGCATCGAGTACGGCGTCTTCGTCGATCGTCTTGGGATTCTTGATCATCGCGTTGGTGGCGGTCAATTTGAACAGATCGGTGCGGCCGTCGGCCAGGCGGCGCAGGTCGCCGTCGGTGAAGATCCCCGCCACGCGGCCGTCGGGATGAGTCATGACCACGCAGCCGAGGCGCTTGCCGGTCATCTGGAGGATCATTTCGGACATGGTGGCGCCGGCCTGCACGAGCGGGATTTCATCGCCGGTGTGGTGTACCTCGTTGACCCGCTTGAGCAGACGCATGCCGAGGAAGCCGCCGGGATGAAGCTGGGCGAAATCTTCGGGAGTGAAGTTGCGGGCTTTCAGCAGGGCGACCGCGAGCGCATCGCCCATGACGAGGGCGGCGGTCGACGATGAGGTCGGCACGAGATTGTTGGGGCAGGCTTCTTTCTCGACCGAACAGTCGAGCACGATGTCGGCGCGGTGGGCCATCTCCGATTCGAGCGTGCCGGAGAGGCAGATGATCGGGATGTTGAGACGCTTGGCGGCGATCAGGAGGAGCTCCGATTCACCCAGACGGCCCGATTTGGATATCACCAGCAGGAGGTCGTCGCGCTGGACAAGCCCGATGTCGCCGTGCATCGCCTCGGCGGGGTGGAGAAAAATCGAGGCGATACCGGTCGAGTTGAAGGTCGCGACGATCTTCTTGCCGATCAGGCCCGACTTGCCCATGCCGGAGACGATGACGCGGCCGTTGCAGGCGAGGATCGCATCGACCGCCCGGTTGAAGCTGTCGTCAAGGCGGTCGGCCATGGCGGCGACCGCATCGGCCTCGGTCCGGATAACGTCGCGGGCGTATTTGAGCAGGTCGTCGTTCATACCAGCAGGCTCTTGGGATCGGTTTCGGTTGCCTCGAAGTAGCAGTCGATCACTTCGCGGACGGCGCCGAGGCCGCCCCGGGCGAGGGTGACGTAGTCGACGACATCGCTGAGGTCGGGGATCGAATCGGCGACCGCGATCGACAGGCCGACCTTTTTGGCGAGGCTGATATCGAGGATCTCGTTGCCGACAAAGGCGATGTCGGCGAAGTCGAGTTCGAGTTCTTCGAGCAACGGTTCGATCTGCTTGACTTTGTCTTTCATCCCCTGCAGGACGTGGCGCACACCGAGGTCTTTCATGCGGGTGTCGGTGGCGGCGGAGTACCGTCCGGAGACGATGGCGATTTCCAGTCCGGCCCGCATGCCGAGCACGATCATGAGGCCGTCGGAAATGTTAAATCGTTTCATCTCAAAACCGTCGGGGCCGAAGAAGATTGTGTCGTCGGTCAGGACACCATCGACATCGAGCGCGAGCAGTTTGATCTTCTTGAGTCGTTCGAGAAATTCCGGGCGGGTGAGTTTGGGGTTGGCCATAGCGTTATTTTCCAGATTTCCGAATTGCAATCACGTTATCGAGCAGTTCTTCCATGCGATCGAGCGGGAGCATCGAGCTGGCGTCGGACAGGGCGTTCTTAGGGTCCGGATGGGTCTCGACAAATAGGCCGTTGACGCCGATCGCGGCGGCCGCGCGGGCCATCGGGATGACGAACTCCGGCTGCCCGCCCGAGACGCCGCCGGCGCCGCCGGGAAGCTGGAGCGAGTGAGTGGCGTCGAAGACGGTGAGGCCATACTGCTTCATGATGAGCAGGGAGCGGAAATCGACCACGAGGTTGTGGTAGCCGAAACTGCTCCCCCGCTCGGTGATCATCACTTTGTCGCTGCCAGTCTTGGCGACCGCATGTGCCATGTCGTCCGGTGCCAGGAACTGCCCTTTTTTGATATTCACCCAGCGGCCCGTCTTGCCGGCTTCGGCCAGCAGGTCGGTCTGACGCGAGAGGAACGCCGGAATCTGGAGGATGTCAGCGACCTCGGCAACCCGGGCGATCTCGGCCGTTTCGTGGACGTCGGTGAGAACCGGCAGGTTCAACTCGGTGCGGAGTTTCTGCAGGACAGCGAGGCCGTTGTCGAATCCCGGGCCGGAGTACGACGCGCCGGAGGTGCGGTTGGCCTTGCGGTACGAGGCTTTGAAGATGTAAGGAATGTCCCGGTCGGCACAGAGGGCGGCGACGGCGCGGGCGACGGTGAAACAGATCTCTTCGGATTCGATCACGCAGGGACCGGCGATCAGAAAGAAGTCACCGCCGCTGATTCGTTTGAACGCGGCTTCGTACATGAGACTGAATATATGCGCCGGGGGGAGAAAAGCCAATGGTAATTGGCCGCCGGGTCACTCCGCCGAGAACCGGAGGCGCCATTGAACCGTATCGCCCGGAACGACTTGGCACTTGTCGGCGGCGACCATCGGGGTGGTGTCGTTGACCGAAAAGACCCAGTAGGCGCCTTGGCCGCCGGCGATCGAGTCGATCTGCTGCACGAAGACGCCGAGCGCGGTGGAGCGTGATTCGACCCGGTGTTCGGCCGCGAGCAGGTCGAAGACGGTGGTTGTGTCGGGGGCGATCTGGGTGATCACGATGCTGTCGGCCGGGGCGGCGGAGTCGGCCGGGGCGGGGCGGGCTTTTTGGGAGGTGTCGGAGGAGCAGCCGAAACCGACGAGGATCAGCCCCGTAATTAATAGGGTCAGTTGTGCATAGAATCTGGACATCCGGCTAATTCTCCTCTGCTTGGTTCACCGCGCGGCAGCCCGGACATTGTTGTTGCGGTCGGGCGACCGGGGTGAATACATTCGGTTGGAGCCGGTATCCAATATAAAGAGGGAGGTTCGCTTGGACTACGGTGAAATCATAAATTCGTCTTTTCGTTTGAGCTGGCGCTACAAGTCGCTGTGGATTTTCGGCCTGTTTGCGTTCGGCACATCGTTTCCGTCGTTCAATTGGTCGGAGCGGTTCAAGGATTCCGACTTCTTCCATTTCGCACCGGGCACCTTCGAGGGCTTTCATCTCGATACGCTCGGCCCGATGATTATAGCGCTCGTCGTCCTGATCGTTCTCCTGATGATCGCTATCAGTATTCTCGCCAGTGCCATTTCGACGCCGGCTCTGGTCGATGCGGTCAATCGCATCACCCGCGGCGGCCAGTATCGATTCAAGACGTCGCTGAAGACCGGCGTCCACTACATGTGGCGTACGCTGGCCCTGATGGTCCTGGCGTTTTTCGCGGTGTTGCTGTTCATGGGTGTCCTGTTCGGATTCGGCGCGATCGCGTTCGTGATCCACTGGGGTTTCGGTATCCTCGCGCTGCTGGTGCTGATCCCGCTGTTCCTGGTCGGCATATTTGTCGTCAGCACGGTGGTCAACCTGGCGTATCGCTCGATTGTCGTGCGCGACGTGACGATCACGGAGGCGCTCGGAGAAGGGATCGAGCTGCTCAAGCGGCACACCTGGCCGTGCGTGGTCATGGCGCTGATATATCTCGGCCTGGTGATCGGGGTCGCGATCGCGGCGACGATCGTCGTGCTGGTCATAGCGATACCGTTCGTGGCGATTGCCATGATGTCGCACACGGGGCTGATCACGGCGCTGCTTATCGGGATTCCGGTCTTCTGGCTGGTGATGCTGCCGATCAGCGGGTTCCTGGGGACGGCGTTCGAGTCGATGTATACGATATTCTATTTCCGCCTGTACGAACCGGCGACGCAGCCGGTGACGGCGCAGCCGGGCCCGGGGCCGACCGCGTAGTTTTTGCCTTGCGCCGGTGTCGCTGCCGGATTTTCTTAGGCAGATGAAACGGATATTGATATTCGCAGCCGTGCTGGCTGTCGCGACCGGCCTGTATGCCCAGGATGCGTACTACTCGGTCTTTTCCTACGACAGCTTCATCCCGAGTGTCATGATCAACGACCGGGCCGTAAATCTCCAGCACGACCTCTACCCCGTGTATTATTCCCGTGTTTCGGCGACGTCCGATCTCCGCTGGGTGCGCGCCAACGATTCGGCGCTGGCGGCGTTCTGGACCGAGAAGGGCGACACGATTCTGCACGTGATGACCGAGCTGTCCGGGATCGCGTGGCGGGAGCAGGCGTTCGACATTTTCCTGGTCCGGTATTTCCCGTCCAACGGCAGTCCCGATCCGATGGTCGTTCCGGTCGGGGGGATGAAGCTGGGGGATATTATCGAGGCTGCGCCGACCGGCAACATCATGCGGTTCAACCTGATTTATCAGCTTTCCCAGCGGATGCTCGACCAGACGATTCAGCCGCGCTACGGTCCCGATGACGGCGTCGCGTACCACCCGCTGATGCGGTACGGGCCGTACCGGCGCGACAATCTCGCGTTGCTGCTGGCGATCACGGTGTCGGACAATATCCTCGGTATGGACTCGACCAAAGCGGCGTGGCAGTCGGCGTTCTGGAAACGGCGGTCGCCCGGCATGGATGTGTTCAACAAGTACTTCTTCGGCGAGTGGGTGCTGACCCCCGATCACACCCTGGCCGAGTGGATCGACAACGAACCGTACGGATCACACCTGGTGGCCGTGACCCGGCCGCCGGCCCGGCCGACCGCGCAGCAGACCGTTCCGCACAAGTTTGTCGAGGGGCTTCCCCTGCACGGCGTGCTGGGGATGACGGTCAGTATCGACTCCGACGGTTTGCTCGAGATCGACACGCTTGACACGTATCGTCTCGCCTACGCCAACGGCCTTCGGATCGGCGATCGAATTCGGCTGGTCGACGGCAAGCGGGTGAAGACGGCGCGGGAGCTGGTCGAGGCGATACTGGACAAGCTCTACGACGGCGGCGTGACGCTCCAGATCATGCGCGGCGGCGATGTGCAGACGCTGATCCTGCGGCCGATCGACATGCTTCCGGCCGACGAGGATTCGTTCTACAACGACGGTTATCCGACCCTCGATTCGAGCCAGATCGATACGATCGACGATTACGCCCCGAACGAGTAGCGGGCGCTTCCCCCCGGAAAAAGGCCAAGACGCGAAGAGGGCTGCCGCTGATGCGGCAGCCCTCCGGCAATACTTAACAGGCTGGATGCAAAATCACGATGGTGTCGAGGTAGTTTTCGACTGACCCTCGATCTGCTTCAACGCTTCCTGACATTCGGGATCCTTGCTGTCGTACCAGGCGGCGTGGTGTTCCTTGCACTCGGCGACGGTCATGCGTCCGGTCAGCCAGGTGAAGGACATCGGGTACTGCTCCGGGTGGAAGATCACGAAGAAGAAGTGGAAGACGATGATCGCGAGGGTGGCGAGCCAGGCCTCGTAGAGATGGATCGTCTCGGCCACCTTGACCACCCAGGAGGGCAGGAAGCCGGTCCAGAAGGTCGGGAACCAGAGGATGAAGCCGGTCATGACCATGACGATGGTGCCCCAGACGAGCGCCCAGTACTCGGCCTTCTCGGTGTAGTCGAAGCGGCGGAAGCGCAGCTTGTTGACGGCTTTGCCGAGATGGTATTTGACGTTCTCGCCGATCTGGGTGACGTCCTCTTTCACCGGCATGAGCGCCTTGAGTTCCTTCTTGCCCTTGCGGGTCATGAGGAGATAGAGGGCATGGTGGATCGAGATGTAGATCAGCAGGACGGCGGCGATACGGTGGATGGTCGACCGGGCCGCCTCATCCATCCAGAAGAAGTTGAGCACCGACACCCACCAGGCATCAGGGTACCGCAGCGCGAAGCCGGTTATGACCAGGGTCATAAAGGCTATTGTCACCACCATGTGCTGATAGATCATGGCGCCGGTAAACCGCTGGACGGTCGGCTGGCCTTTCATGCGGCGATGCTTGTCGACTACAAAGCGGCCGAGGATGATCAGGTTGTGGGCCAGCATGGCGCCGATCACGAGGACGATCAGGACGATGTAGAAAGTCCGAACGGTGGCGTCGATCCTGTTCTGCCCGGCGGCGTACGCTTTGTGGGTGTAGCTCTGGGCGAACTGGGCGTTGGCCTTGGGGTGACACTGCTGGCAGGTCGCGGTGATGTTGGCCGGGTTGATCGACGAGGCCGGGTTGGACCTGGGCAGGATGTCGTGGGCCTCGTGACAGGACACGCAGGTGGCCGCCTTGACCGAACCGCCTTTCACGGCGAGGCCGTGGTAGGAGTCCTGGTACGATGAGAACTGGTCGTTGCCGAGACCGTACTTCTCGACCAGCTGCGGGTTGTGGTGGCACTTGCCGCAGACGTAGTCGGCCAGGTTGGAGCGGTTGACCGGCGAGCCGGGCGTGTTGATCTCGAGGATCTCGTGCTCGCCGTGGCAGTCGGCGCAGTTGGGAGCGTCGAGAATTCCCTGGGCGAGGGCCTTGCCGTGAATACCCCGCGAGTACTGGATGTACACGTCGTTGTGACATTTGGCGCAGGTCTTGGGGATATTCATCTTGTTGACCATCGACTCGGGATCGCTGGCCCGTCTCAGGTTGTGCATCCCGTGGCAGTCGTTGCACGACGCCGCCGAGCCGATCCCGTTCTGGATGCCGCGCGCGTGGATCCCCCGCATGTAGCGGTCGAACGAATCGGCGATACGGATATCGGGGTCGTCCTTCAGGGTCTGCTTGCTGTGGCAGTTGGAACAGGTGTAGGGCAGGCGCGATGCCGACGTCATCGCCTCCGGATTGGAGTGCGGCAGGATGTTGTGCGTCCCGTGACAGGAGGCACAGGTCGGCGCGTTGGGGTTGTTGGTGCGGTGGGCCGAGGCGTTGAACTGCTCGGCGACGTCGTCGTGACACGAGCCGCAGTTGACCGGCTGGAGTTCCTCACTGTGGGGGAAATCCTCCGTTCCGGCCAGGTCCTGGTGGCAATCCACACAGGAGAATCCGGCGTGCACCGACGAGTCGAGCGAAGACTGCGCCACGAACATCGAGACTTCAGTCCCGTGGAGGTCAAGTCCGGTGAGTTCGTTGTCGCTGTGGCAGGACAGACAGGTTTCGTTGTCCTGGGCGAGCAACCGACCGGGCAGGACCGCAATCAGGAGTAAAATCCCGAGCGGGGCCCACATAGTGCTGATTCTGCGAATGCGCTTCATATTAACCTCGTC